>JANQMK010000208.1 GCA_028280085.1 Pseudomonadales bacterium | reverse complement strand
GACCCAGTCGGCGTCGGTAACAGCTTCTACGGGACTGTGAGTGAGTTTTACTCGCTGGCGATGTTGATATAAGAGTTCGGCATTGGGTTCGAAGCCTTTGGGGCAGGCGATACGCAATTCAAAATCACACAGGGTCGCAGCATTCATATAGGAGTGACACATATTGTTGCCGTCACCGACCCAGGCGACAACTTTCCCTTGGGGATTGCCTCGATGTTCCGTGAAAGTTTGAATATCAGCCAGTAATTGGCAAGGGTGAAACATATCCGTTAAAGCGTTGATCACTGGAACTTTGGAATGGGCGGCAAAAGTTTCCACATTTTGATGGTCAAAGGTTCTGATCATCACTAAATCCAACATGCGTGAAAGTACTCGCGCAGAGTCCTCAATGGGTTCTCCCCGGCCTAGTTGTGTGTCCCTGGGAGACAAAAACAGTGCGCTGCCGCCCAACTGGGTCATACCGGCCTCAAAGGAAACGCGGGTGCGAGTGGAGGATTTCTCAAAAATCATTCCCAGAACTTTATTTTTTAGCTGTTCTTGAATTTCACCTTGGTGCCAGGATGCTTTTAAACGTATAGCCCCTTGAATAATATTATTGAGCTCTCCTTTGGAGATATCTTGCAAAGTGAGAAAATGTCGAATGCTCATTGCTTATCGTCGCCAGAAAAATTCAGCACTATCTCTACAACGATATCGACTAAAGTCTCGGCTTGCTCATCGTTGAGAATTAAGGGCGGTAATAAACGCAGGGTATTGCCTGCTGTCACATTAATCAGTAAACCTTGTTGCTTTGCCGATTCTACTAAGCTGCTGCAGGGCTGATTCAATTCAATGCCTATGATTAAACCTCGGCCACGAATGTCATGTACGTGTGGGCATTCAGCGAGTTTTTCCTTGAAAGTTGCCAGCATCCAATGGCCTAGTTTAGTGACCCGTGTTAGAAACCCCGCTGCGCTTATGGTATTTACCGTTGCCAAGGCAGCGCTGCAGGCTAGAGGGTTACCTCCAAAGGTCGAGCCGTGATTTCCCGGTGCAAAAACTTCTGCGGCATGTCTCCTAGCTAAGCAGGCGCCGATGGGCACACCGTTGCCGAGACCTTTGGCAGTGGTGACGACATCGGGCAAGATATCGCTGTGTTGATAGCAGAAATATTTCCCTGTGCGACCGTTGCCTGTTTGAATTTCATCCAGCATAAGTAACCAATGGTGTTGATCGCACAAACTTCTTAACTTGCCGAGGTAATCATCGTCGGGAATTTGGATACCGCCTTCACCCTGTATGGGCTCGACCATAATAGCAACTACTTGATCGTTGGCTGCAGCGATAATGGCATCCATGTTGTTATAGGGTACGTGAATAAAATCATTAAGGAGTGGAGCGAAACCAGTTTTTATCTTGGGGTTGCCAGTGGCGGACAAAGTGGCCAGCGTACGGCCGTGGAAACTATTGTTAGTAGTTATAACAATGGGTTTGTCTACACCGCGATCGCAACCATATTTGCGTGCAATTTTGATGGCGGCTTCGTTGGCTTCTGCGCCAGAATTACCAAAGAAAACTTTGTCCATATTGGCGAGGACCGCCAACTTTTCCCCCAAAGCTATTTGGGATTCAATTTGGTATAAATTCGATGTATGCAGGAGTATTTCCGCTTGTTGTTGTATGGCCTGAGTCACTTGCGGGTGATTGTGACCTAAGCCGCACACGGCAATACCCGACAGGCCGTCCAAGTAGCGCTTGCCACAATCGTCCCACAAATAGGCGCCATCGCCTTTAACCAGCGTGGTAGATCGGCTTCCATATGTATTCATAATATAACTCACGGCTACAGTGCTCCAAAAACAAAACAGGCAGCTTTGGCTGCCTGTTATTCCACTAACACGAAGTCTTACTTTGCCTAAAATGTTTCGCTAGTGGCGCGATTTATTGCTTATCTCTATCGCTATTATTAGCGCTGAAGAGAGATATAGGATGGCGAGTCGTATTAGTAATCATTGCTTATCATATAAGTAACCGGCATATTTGTAAATTTAGACCCTAGGGTCGGACAACAGGTATGAGATACAATAGATCTCTTATGTCCCAGATATAGAAGGCTGGTAATTGTCTCGGCCATTCTTACTTACTCCGGGCCAGGGTTCTTGTTTTAAAAAGAGGTTTAGATTGCCAATGGATATTATGGATACAATTAAGCAGCAAATTGAAGAGAATGCAGTGATTTTATACATGAAGGGTTCACCCGATGCTCCCCAGTGTGGTTTTTCCATGCGGGCATCGCAAGCTTTGATGTCATGTGGTAAACGCTTCGCTTTTGTCGATGTGTTAACCAATCCCGATGTGCGGGCGAACTTACCTACCTATGCCAACTGGCCAACTTTTCCTCAACTGTGGATCAAAGGGGAACTCGTGGGCGGTTGCGATATTATTGCCGAGATGCATGAAAAGGGTGAACTTAAAACCCTAGTCGATAGCGCTGTGCCCGATGAAGAGTCATCAAACTAAGCTAGAGCAGCTGGGCTTTTGCGTTGTACCAAGTGTAACCGGCAGTTCCCATCAATTATGGTTTTACTATTGATTCATTCAGTCATTTAAGGCATTCATGGTCGATAACATTCCAGGGTACAAAATTGTCCGCACTTTGGGCAAAGGCGGTATGGCGACTGTGTATCTTGCAGTGCAAGAAATTTTTGAGCGAGAAGTCGCTTTAAAAGTCATGTCTCCGGTTATTGCTCAAGAAGCCTCTTTTGGCCAGCGCTTTTTGCGCGAGGCAAAGATTGTCAGCCAGTTAGTTCACCCTAATATCGTTACCGTTCACGATGCTGGTGTACACGATGGGCATTACTACTTGTCCATGCAATACATTAAAGGCCGAGATTTAAAACAGGCTCGGGACGAGCTGAGCGTGAAAGGGCGTATCAATGTTATTGAGGATATTGCCAAGGCATTGGACTATGCCGGCCGCAAAGGCTACATCCACCGCGATATCAAACCTGAAAATATTATGATCCACGACGAAGATGGTCATGCGGTACTGACTGACTTTGGGATTGCGCGGGCTGTTGAGATGGATGCAAGCGTGACTCGCACTGGCACTGCCATTGGCACCCCCCATTATATGAGTCCTGAACAGGCCAAGGGTAAAGAAATGGATATACGCTCAGACTTATACAGTTTGGGTGTGGTCTTCTTTTCTTTGATGGCTGGCCGAGTGCCCTTTGATGCGGAATCCGCTGTAGCCATTGGTATTAAGCATTTGACAGAGCCCATTCCGCGGCTGCCTAAAGGCTCTAGTAGTTTACAAACTATTATCAATCGCCTGATGGCCAAAAATCCGGAAGATCGCTACCAGCAAGCCAAGCATTTGATTGCCGATCTGCACAAGATCGATATTGTCGCACTGAGTCGAGCGGTAGAAGCTGATGTCCTGGGCTCGGTATCGGAAGCTGACGTTCAATATGACTCGGGAGAGCCTAACCTGAGTTTGGAAGATACCAATACTTATGTTCCAGGACATACTAGCGCCTTCGATGAAACTAGGCGTTTTACTTTGGAATTCTATAATCGGCCTTTGACGACTAGTCTAATTGCCTCTCTATGGCCTTGGTTGGCAGGATTGTCTGTTTTGTTAGCCGCTGGTGGTGGAATTTATTATTATCAGCTTAACCGCGCCCATCCTGATGACTGGCTGGCGCAAACAGCAGAGTTGATCACTAAGCAAAGTGAGATCTTGAGTGGCGAGAGCAAAGCGTCATCTGCCGAACCCCTTGATAAACCAGTGGATAATCAGCGTGCCACTGAAGGTTTATTATCCGGTCAGATACAACGCGATCCTCTTAAATCCGATCAGCCTCTGGAAGAAAGTGAATCACTTCAAATGGATACTTCTGTTGTCGATACAGTTGTCGATGCCACGGATCAAGACCCATTAAACAGTCAAACAAGATTAAATACCGATATATCTGTTGCAAAAAGCGAGACTCCCATTGACGTGCAGCGACAATTAATTGCCCGTTTATCTAGAGCTATAATCAGCGATCCTGAACAATTGCCCGACTTAGTAGAGGCCTACGCGGATTTACAAGACTTAGACCCCAGCGATACGACCATAGACAAATCCATTGATAGTGTCCTGCAAGAACAGATTCAACGTTTGCGTTTAGCTGCTGAAGCTGGAAATATAGAGGCGGCTAAAAAGCGTTTGCTCCTATTGCAGCGAGTATTTTCAGAATTGTCTGCCGATGATATTGGCGAGCTTAATCGGCTGATCAATCGGCAGGCGGAAATTTATGAATTGTTGACCTTAGGAGAGCAATATTTTCGCCAGGGAAATTTGCTCAAACCCGAAGGTAGAAATGCCCTAGTGCAATATTGGCAGGTGCTGTCTCTCGAGCCCGACAACCAACAAGCACTCAATGGCAAAGACCAAATTATCGAGCGTTTATCAACCCTGGTTGAACAGCATGTTCGCAATGATGAATATCGTAAGGCTCTCGACTTAGTGGATGACATTGCGGCCATTGATCCCGATAACGACGTTGTTGAATCTCTACGTGAAATGATTCCTACAGCCTCTGCCGCAGAGGAAGCCGTAGCGAGATTAATTGCACAAGCTGAGGCACAGAGTCGGCGAGGCCTATGGTTTTCCTCTCGCAATGACGGCGCGTACAGTTTTTATTTAAAAGTATTGGATATACATCCGGACAATACTGCCGCAAAAGCGGGTATAAAAAAAATTATGGATGCACTGGCGGCCAAGGTTTGGCGTCATTTGGATCAACAAGAATTTGAACAGGCGCGCGATGCCTTAGTTGTACCTCTGCAAAAACTGCCTGATAGTGAACGTCTGCAAACTTTAAAAGTATCTGTTGAAAACATTTATGCCGACAAAGTGTTATCAGAACAGCCGCGCA
>JANQMK010000196.1 GCA_028280085.1 Pseudomonadales bacterium | reverse complement strand
AGCAGTCATGGTTAGCAGAACGTATCGCGCGTAGTGTTGACAAAATGTTGGAAGGGGGTGCTGGCGCGGATGCCGCAGCTGATCAGTTTAATCTTGATGCGAGCCTATTTGGTAGTGTACTGAAAGGTATGATAGAGGGCAATGTGGCTATGCGGATTAGCCGGGTAACTGATCGGGACGCATCGCAGAGTTTGAAAGATATTAATGATTTATTTGAATTTATTAGCGGTTCGGTTGACGAGATTTTTAGTGCGTCGCCACAGCTATTTAAGGCACGACGTGCTGAGCAAGAGATTACAAAAGTTGCGCCTGAGCTGTTACAGTCCATTAGTGCTTTGGGTGACCAAGTGCGAGCGTTGCCGGATCAGCGATTCTTCAGTATCACCAAAGCGAGTGGCTTTATTTTGCTGACGGTCGCGTTTATTGCAGTCCTAATTTGGGAACAATATCAAGGCACTAATGTCAGTCTGGTTGAAGAAGCGAAAACAAATGAAAGAAACCAAGAAGCGATTTTGCGATTACTCGATGAATTGGCTGATTTGGCAGATGGTGATTTGACGACTACTGCCACCGTTAGTGAGGACTTTACGGGTGCCATAGCGGACTCGATTAATTTTACGATTGACCAGTTGCGCATATTAGTATCGTCCATTAATGACACCGCTGTATCCGTATCGAAAGCGGCACAAGAATCTCAGTCGACAGCGCTACATCTTGCAGAAGCTTCCGAGCATCAAGCACAAGAGATTGCCGGTGCTTCGGCGGCGGTTAATGAAATGGCGGTCACGATTGATCAGGTATCATCGAATGCTTCTGAATCTTCCGCGGTGGCGGAACGTTCTGTGGATATTGCGAAAACTGGTGCTCAGGTGGTGCAAAATACTATTCACGGTATGGATACTATTCGCGAACAGATACAAGATACTTCAAAACGTATTAAACGTTTGGGTGAGTCGTCACAAGAAATCGGAGACATCGTATCATTGATTAATGATATCGCCGACCAAACCAACATCCTAGCATTGAATGCGGCCATACAGGCGTCTATGGCTGGCGATGCTGGCCGTGGTTTCGCGGTGGTAGCGGACGAGGTGCAGCGCTTGGCGGAGCGTTCGGGTGCTGCGACTAAACAAATTGAAGCACTGGTAAAAACCATACAAACAGATACTAATGAGGCTGTTGTTTCAATGGAGCAGACCACTGCGGAAGTGGTACGAGGAGCTCGTTTGGCTCAGGACGCGGGTGTTGCTCTAGAAGAAATTGAAAATGTATCTAAATCATTGGCGGAGTTGATTCAAAATATATCTAATGCGGCGCGTCAACAGGCATCCTCTGCTGGCCATATTTCAAATACCATGAACGTAATCCAAGAAATTACTTCCCAGACCTCTTCTGGTACTACGGCTACAGCAAAATCTATCGGTAATTTGTCTGAAATGGCAATTGACTTAAGACACTTGGTGGATGGATTTAAGCTTCCTGATGAAGTACGCCCAGGTGATGATGTTGATATGAATGGCGGATTGGGCGAGGAGAGCTTAGGCGAGTCTTATGTGTAATGCCGTAAGTGAAAGAATTTTCTAGTCTATAGGTAGGGCCTTAACACACCAAGAGACGGTGAGTTGATACGTCAAGCATAGCGTTAGTCCGGTTTGCTATTAGATGGTTGACTCCGAATTCGACGCTTATGCAGTGCTAGCATTAACATGGTAAAAGGTGGCGATTTGTTTTTGCAAGCGGAAAATATTTTAGCCGAGTAGTGAAAATTATGGCCTGGTCACTGCAACCCACATTAGAACTAACGGAAAAACAGTTTTCGCAATGGCGAAAGTTGTTGGAATTAAAAACGGGAGTTCACCTCACAGATCAGCAAAAAGGACTTCTGCAAACCACACTTAGCATAAGAATGCGTGAACTTGGCTTTCGAGATTGTGATGAATACTTTTCTCAATTAGATGAAGGCATTGAAGGAATTGTAGAGTGGTACAAGCTGGTCGATCGAATTATGGTACAGGAGACACGCTTTTTTCGTGATCCTGAAGCATTGGCTTATGTTAATGAATTGCTACTAGAACGTATTGACAACCAGTGCTTGGATGGTTCGTTTGAGCTATGGAGTGTTGGTTGTTCTACGGGTGAAGAGCCCTATTCACTAGCGATGGTAGTAGATAGCTGTTTTGAAAGTGCTGACATAGAGCCGCGTTACGGCGTAACGGCGACAGATATCAGTCTTGAGGCTTTAGCGAAAGGGCGTAGGGCAATTTATAAAAAGCGACATACTGCTCAGCTGAGTGAACATTTTAGAAAAAGATATTTTGTTTCGGTAGATGAGGATCACGATCAGGTTTGCGCCTGGTTGCGAGAAAGAGTCTGTTTTGCGCATGGTAATATTAGGGATATTGAGCGGTCGCCCATTAGCGGAATGGATATTATATTTTGCCACAATATGTTGATTTATTTTCGCAAGTGGATGAGAAAAGAAATTTTAGACGAGCTGGTTAAGCGTTTAAAGCCTCAAGGTGTTCTTATCATTGCCGTTGGAGAGGTGGTGGATTGGGATAATCGATATGTGCGACGCTTACCAAACGATAAGATGCAGGCGTATGTTCGTATTAGCGATTAAGTTGACAAGGCAAATGGAATGATGGCTTGTGAATAAAGCCAAAAATAGGAGAGGTTATGGCTGGTAACCGTAACTATGCAGCGCTAGATTGGGTCATTGATGAAATAGACGAAACGCTGAAACAGGCTCGGCAATCGTTAGAAGCTTTTGTTGAAGATCCAGAAGACTCGACGCGGATGCGTTTTTGCTTGACTTATGTTCATCAAGTGCATGGCACTCTGCAAATGGTAGAGTTTCATGGCGCTGCCATGCTAGCTGAAGAAATGGAAAAGCTAGCCCAGGCTTTGGTGACTAATAGCATTGAGCATATCAAAGAAGCGCAAGAAGTGCTTATGCGTGCCATATTACACCTGCCCATTTATCTCAATCGTGTTAAATCGAGTCGTAGTGATGACCCTATTCACTTGCTGCCTATTTTAAACGATATGCGGGCGGTGATGAACGAGGGCTTACTGACGGAAACCTCGTTATTTAAACCGGATTTAAGCAAAAGTCTGATTAGCAGTGGCGGCTCTTCGCATAATGAAGCAATACAAGATGAAAAAAGCCTGCTTGAACTGTTGAAAAAATTGCGGCAGATGTTTCAGTTTGCGTTAGTCGGTGTTTTGCAGAACAAGGATGTTGAGGATAACCTCAACTATCTCAATAAGGTTTGCGCTCGACTGCATTCGTTAACTGAAGGCTCGCCGCAAGAAAGACTTTGGCCTATCGTATTGGCGCTGCTTGAGGGGTTAGCCAATGAATCTATTAGTGCTAGCATTTCAGTTAAAAATTTGTTGCGGCAAGTAGATGATTTATTGAAGCGCGGAGTTGAGCATGGCAGGGCTGAACTACACAAAGAGCTGCCCGACGATTTGATTAAGAACTTACTCTATTATGTCGCTCGTAGTCGGGCGACTTCACCTCACATTCAGGCAATCCAAGAGCTTTATGATTTGGCGTCAGCTTTACCGGGCAGCGCAGCAGATATAGAGGAAATTACCAAGGGGGCAGAGCCAGACGCCGTACGTTCTGTAGTTGTTGCGTTGTTAGAAGAGCTGAAT
>JANQMK010000181.1 GCA_028280085.1 Pseudomonadales bacterium | reverse complement strand
CGCAAGTGCCAGTATCGGCAAATGCGGTTTGGATGCGTAAATCGATAAATGATCCCGAACCGCCAGGGCGGTGACAACCGCTGCAGTTGCTGTGCAGATAACTACGTGCTCTTAGTTCAACGCTGGCGTTGTTATCATCTAACGGTGCCAGCAAGGAAATCGCATCTGGGCTGACTGGCTCGGCCATAAACCCGGCGTCATGTAATGCATCTAGCTGTAATGCAGTTCGGGTAGTGTCAGGATATAGCATATGGGTATTTTGCTGGCTGGCCTCTAGCCCTAAACTGACATTGGCTGCACTGGTGTGACAAGTATTACATTGATCTGACGACGGAAAGGTATGTACAAAGCTACCAACGTCCTCGGTTTTACCCTCGCTGAGCAGTTGCGCATCACTGCCATCGGCCAACCATTCGTAACTGTAGCCGGCCCAACCGGTAGCATGCCGCATTAGCAAACGGGTTTCAATATAACGCTCATCTTGCAAAAAATCTTTAATCAAGACTGTGCCGACTGGAAAAATAAAATCACCGTCGTCACCGATTTGTATATAGGTGCCATCGGGTATTGCGAAGGACCGCTGCTTTTGTGCGCCATCCGACCACAGTGCTGAGGCGATATCATAGGGCACCACTGGTGCTGCTTTGGTCTTCTCCGTGGTAGAAACATAACAACCGGTCTCAGAGAGATGGCTGGGAATATTTGATTCGCTGCCACTAGTGGTTTCGACAATCCGAAAGGCACTATTGCCTTGGCCGCCAAACATGTCTGTGCGATACACTTCGCCGTCATTGCCCTGGGCAAAACTAACTAGACCACCGGCATTTTCAATTAAAGGCTCTGAGATCCAATTGTCGCCATCTGGTCTCACGCGCCACAGGGTGGAAGAACACCAGTCGCCATAGAGATAGCTGCCCTGTAGTGAAGGAATACGGCTGCTGCGCCAAACAAAGCCACCGGTAATTGAACAAAAACCGCTGTCAGGTCGAACATGCTCGGCGACTGGTAGACTCAATCCGGCAGTGTTGCAGCCAGGAGTAACACATTGGGAACCTTCCATGATTGGCCAGCCGAGGTTAGCACCCGTGTTAACGATATTGACTTCCTCAACGGTATTATCGCCCACATCGGCTAACCAAATATCACCGGTTTGTTGATCGAAACTCCAGCGCCAGGGATTCCGTAAGCCTATCGCGAAGATCTCTGGCAGGACATTACTATCGCCGACAAATGGATTGTCTGCCGGTACTGCATAAGGTGAATCGGAATCCACATCGATCCGCAACATCGCGCCTAATAGGGATTGCCCGTCTTGTGCAGTTGAATCGGCATCGCCATCACCTAGCGCAATATATAAGTAGCCATCTGGGCCAAAGTTAATAGAGCCACCATTATGGAAGGCGCTGGGCTGATCGACTGAGAGTAGTATTTCCTCGGTTGTTACCGATACGGGTAAACTGCCCTGCATAGTGAAGCGGGCTATCGTAGAAGCACCGGCGTTCGAGGCGTTGTTGTAATGCAGAAAAAATTCGCCGTTGTTGGCAAAGTCGGGATGGAATGCCATACCCAGCAAGCCCATTTCACCGTCGGTCGATACTTGTGAACTGATATCCAATACCAACGTAAGGCTACTAGCCGTAGGTGAGTTTTCAAATGAGACAATTTGGCCGTCACGCAGCAGCGCATACCATTGAGTTGAATCGCCCGGTGCTTGAAATAAACCTAGCAGGTTGTCCAACGCGGGCAAATCTGGAAAGGCTGGCTCCTGGCTATATTCGCTATTACCCGCTGTCACATTATCTGGCGCGATACAGGAATCATTGCTGATCCTAACCAAAACTGGGCTACTATCGTTATCCTCATTTGAATTATCACTATCATTGTTATCTTCAGCACTGTTGTCATCATCCTCGGTGCTATTTTCGTCATTGTTATCACTGGGCTCTTCATTGCCGTCATTATCATTACCGTTATCAATGGAGCTGCCATTACCCGAATCAACATTGATGCTGCTATCATCAGCGGTCTTATTCTCACTACTGCTACAGGCTAATAAAGTAAATGTAACAAGGACCAATAGACCGCTCAGCTTTAGTATTTTAATCATCGGGATAGTCCTTATATTTTCTTTGTGAATAGCGACAACTGATTAGTGACTTGAAGCATAAGAAATTGCGAATAGTCCGCAATTTGTCAAATCAATATAGTGTTAAGAGTAGCAAGAAAAATCTTACGATGTGAAGATACGCTCGGTACTTCTCTTGCGGTACACCACGAGCCAATAGTGCGCCAATTTATTTTCTTTTTAGCGGGATAACGATAGGGTAGCTTGACTTAGGCAGGATTGAAGTGTCTAGTTTCTGCGCCTAGTCGTTGGCAGTACATCACCCTTTGTAACATTAATCACAATTTTGCTGTGAATAGCTTACCTATGTGGGTATTTTTTTGTACTGCGTCCCTAGAGAAAACTTAGGTCATGCTAATTCAATGATGTGATATGCTGGTGCTTGTTCAAGTTTTTTTATGCATATGAGCTGTTAGGTTTCTTCAACAAGAAAACGATATAAAGGCGATACAACAGGGTTTTTGGATTGGTACTCAATTTGATCGCTAGAGCTTGTGTTAAAACACAGTATTGTCACACTATATAGAGCTAAAGTAGAATACTTACTCTTGTACAGTTTATGTCACGTTGTTTCTGTAGTTGTCATAGTAAGCCACGATTCGTGGGAACAAAATATTTTCAGGTTTTTATCATTATCTTTTGTTGGGGTGCATCGTTATTCAACTCTTATCATTTCCCACACCTGCGGAAATCACTAACTGAGATAGCAGAATGGTAGTCATAAAGTTACTATTTTTTTGGTTTTTAATGGTGGTATGTGCAATTTTGAACGGCGTTTTTAGAGAAAAAGTGCTAGGCCATTATCTACTCTTAAACGACAAAATATCACTTCCGCTCAGTGGCGTATTGCTTTCATTGCTAGTTTTTATAATTTCATATATCGCTATTGAGCATGTAACTAAGAAAACCATGTTTACCTATATCGGTATTGGTATATTTTGGGTATTGCTTACGTTGGTTTTTGAATATGGCTTTGGCTACTTTATGCTGGGTAAGTCTTGGTCTGAAATTAGTACAGTTTTTAATGTACAACAGGGTAATTTATTTGTATTGGTTTTACTAGTGACCTTGTTAGCGCCGTTGGTATCAGCGTATTTTAAAGGTTATGTCTAGTGTCAATACATCTGTTATCGGCACTAGACTTTATTGGTACTAGACTTTGTTTGAAACAGACATATTTTGTATGGCTAATGTCGGTATCGGCATTAGCCTAAATATTCGCACTCAATTTTTTACTGGTATCACATTTACTTGGTACATGGAGTTGGTCGAATAAGTCGGATTACTCTTAAGCCCAGCCGATTTAGGTCTACACAGAGAAGAGCGTTATTCCCTTTAAGGTTAATGACCTCAATATCCGTTTCTGACGAGATTTCTCTAATACCATTAACAATTTGGTTGTTTGACAGGTCGAGTGCAAAAGAGCTATGAGAAAATCTAATGTTTCCGAGATGACTTACATCGGTGATTAAATTATTACTCAGTGTTAGTTTATGTAATTTGTTTTCGCTAGGCAGGGTTGTCAAATTAGAAATTTGATTTGAATCCAAATTCACTTCTTCAATCAGATCGGGTAGCGTTGGTATCAAAGTCAGGCGGTTACTTGCCGCGAATAGATTTTTGAGATCGACAAAAGCAGTGAAATCAAGGTGCTCAGAAAACTGATTATCGCTAATGTCCAAATTAATCAGTTGGTTTAGTGCGGGCGGTATAGTGCCACTAAGGTTATTTTCGTTAATATAGAGCGAATGAAGTGCGGTATTGGACGTTAGATCTGGAAAGGTTGCTAAACCATTACGATTAAGGCGTAGTACCTCTAGCACCGGCAGTTGGGAAAAATCAGGTAACTCACTTTCGTTAGCATCTACGATGGTCAGATGGGTCAATTGCAGTAGAGAAGTTATCGAATTGTTTGCACAGTTGGTTTCTAATGACTCTAGGTTGTCTATATGTGACAACAGGGAGAAATCGTAACACGAACCGTCAACTTTACGTTGCACACTAATGCCTTGAAACCCTGGTAAACGAGCGATTTGAGTCAGATCGTTAAGTGGAACACTACAGTTAATGGGGGCATCGACATCTATATAACGAACTAATTTAATTTGTGACAGCTTAACTCTGGCCCAAAGTACGCCGGCTTCGCAATTTAATGTCGCGGGGTCATCAATGATATCGCTAACGAGAAGTACTTCGGGACAGTTGTCGTCGGCGATATCTACCGTAACCCCTCTATCCATAACGTCAGCTTTATAATCTTGAATGCTAAAACAGCTTTCTGGTGGCTGATTTGTTAGGTCGATATAGCGGAGATTATCCAAATAATAGAGCGACAACATTGGCGAGCGGTCATCGGTGGAAGAAATGTTGTTATTAGAAAGATTGAGGCTTTCTAATGCATATAAAAACTCGATACCATTTAACGATGACATTGATCGATTTGAGCAATCCAAGCTAGTGACATCGGAGGTATTAACTGCGCCCGTTTCCAGTAGGCATTGATACAGCTCGGCAGACATATGGGGCTGAAGAGTAGCGATGGGGACGTCTCTATTGACAGAAATGTTAAAAAAACGAAACTTAGTATGTATGCCCGGTGTAAAAAAAAAGTCCAAGCAAAAAAGATAGGCAATTTTAGTGCAATTCCGAAAGTCTGCACCTTTTGGGGAGTATCCAGGAGCAGCCCGCGTTATGCCTAGCTTCACTCTCATGACGCCGGATTTGATAGCAGTGTGTGGATAATCTACGCGGTATGGTCTGTCACCACTAAATTCTGCCGCTACGGTGGTGCCGTCAAAGAAGGATAGGTTCCAGTCGTAAAAATCAAATATTAGTCGCTTACTTGTGGTGATAGCTTGGAAGTTAATCACTTCGCCAGCGTTGACTTGAGTCCGGTCAGGCACCACTTCTAAGTCGACCGTACCGCATCCAGTTAGAAGTAGAATAAGTAAGAATGCTGTTAATTTATGCAAAGGATTAGTTGCTTGCTGTGAGTAAGCGGTTAGAGAGCTAGAACGATGCATAATGAAAACTCCTTATCTTTATTGCTGGCTGTGATGTGAAATAGATACTTTTCCCCACAGTTATTGGTTATCTTGTAGTCGTCTTTCAATGACAAAACCGGACAGCTAGATTTGCCTAAATGTTAAATTTAGTGTGTTTATTTTTTAGTAGAGCGCTTGGGTTAAGCGAGATTGATCGTTAATTGCCCTTTTTGCGTTGCTATTGGCGGGTTGCGCAGATGAGGAGCAGATTCATCGGTTTGCTATTTTGTTCGAACGATTATTGCCAAAACCCATGCATATATGGGTCATCGGCGGAAACTAGTAATTATGATATGAAACGGAAATTGGGGAGCGTTCTGCAAAAGGGTGGTTATCAACATACTGGCTTGAAATCTGCTTGAAATGAAGGGCGATTAAGGCGTGTTGGAGATTGACAACCAGTTAAGCTGCGAGGAACTAGTTAGTTGATCAGCTTATCAATTTGATATTTTTATACCGCTACGACGCTTGTATAATTCCGATAAACCGGTATTTAGTCGTCTTAAGGATAGTTGGCACATGTTAGACGTTAACCTCGAGTCTCGTGAAAAGGGGAGTACCGCTGAGGTGTTCGGTACATTTCTCAAACTCGGGTTAACGTCGTTTGGTGGTCCGATCGCACATATTGGTTATTTCCACAAGGAACTAGTAGAACGTCGGCATTGGGTGAGTGAAAGTCAATTCAGTCAATTGCTTGCCATTTGTCAGTTTCTTCCCGGCCCAGCAAGCAGTCAGCTCGGTTTTGTCCTCGGACTTTTGCGCGCGGGGTGGCTTGGGGCGCTGACTGCTTTTTTGGCGTTTACGTTGCCGTCAGCGTTATTGCTTATCGGCTTTGCCTCGATGTTGCCCTTTTTAAATAGCTCAATTGGTGAGGCCGCGATTCATGGTCTTAAACTCGTTGCCTGTGCTGTTGTTGCGGATGCTGTTCTCGGCATGTCAAAAAAACTTTGTATTGATGCGTATCGAGGTACTATTGCGGTATTAGCTGCTGCTATGGTGCTAGCAGTGGGCTCAGCCTGGATACAGTTGCTTGTCGTTGTCGGTGGTGCGATGGCGGGCATATTCTTTTGTCGCGGCTCTGACACAGCAAACGACACTCATATTGCTGTAGGGTATAGTAGGCGCATTGGTATCATTCTATTAGCAGTATTTCTGTTGTTACTTGCTTTCTTGCCGTTAGTTGCTTCTAACCAAACGGGGTTATTCGCTATAGCCGACGTATTCTATCGCGCGGGGGCACTAGTTTTCGGTGGTGGCCATGTGGTTTTACCACTGTTGGAAGACGCGGTGGTGGCAACGGGTTGGGTTTCGGAAGGTGATTTTCTCGCGGGTTACGGTGCCGCGCAGGCAATTCCGGGTCCGATGTTTGCTTTTTCGGCCTACCTTGGCGCGGTCATTTCCACTAGTTATAGCAACGGGCTGAGCGCGTTGATCGCTTTGGTATTTATGTTTTTGCCCGGCTTACTTTTAGTGACAGCGGTATTGCCGATATGGCAGGCCATTGCCCGTAATCAAACGGCCACAAATGCGATTGCAGGTATCAATGCGGCCGTTGTTGGACTATTGGCTGCAGCGCTATATGATCCCATATTTACCTCTGGGATTAAGTCTGGTATAGATCTGGCTATCACTGTGATCGCTTTTGGTATGTTAACAGTGTCGCGGCTATCGCCGTTGTTGGTAGTAATTTGGTGCGTAACTGCGAGCGTATTGTTGGTTTTGGTATAGCTATGCGTTGTACGTAACGACGAACTTTTTCAGGATTGTAAGATGTCTGTAATAATGATTGATATAGAAAAACGACACAGACTTGTCATCCGGTAGACGATGCCATGGGAAATGCAGAAGCACTATTTTACGTGAAGAATGAAATGGGACTAAACATCAGTTTGAAGTAATAGGACAATCGTTGCGGGGAATGTTGTGTCACATCGTTTTCTCATACCAATCCAGCAGAACTTCACTGTAGTGTTCCGGCTGATCAAGCTGTAAAAAATGCCCCGCTTCAGGTATGTGGAATACATCTGGATTGGGTAATAAACTTTGCAAATAGTCTCCGATGGGATGCCACGGCTGATTCGGATCGTTTTCCGCCCATGCCAGTAATGTCGGAACACTAATCGATTGTAAACGTGGAGCATAACTGGCTAACTGTTTTGGAGACAGTGCACGTAGTAGGTGGGAAAAGCTTTGGCGGCCTGCTTGACTATAAACTTTATCTTGCCAAAATATTTTTTTTGCTATCGCTTTCGAAAGGCCCGCTTTATTGTAAACAGCCGCTTTTAGCTGATACCAGCTATA
>JANQMK010000175.1 GCA_028280085.1 Pseudomonadales bacterium | reverse complement strand
AACTGCCATAAAGCCGCACCAACTCATCACAAAAATGTAAGGTCGTCGGTGTACCCAGCTCCCTTCTGCCTAATTGCTCAAAGGTCAAGTCAATATGATTGGCCGCACGCACCAGTAATTCAAAGTGAGCGCCTTTAAATCGAAAAGTACCCCCTTCCGCACTACCTGATAAGCCCTTAAATTTGTGCTCGCCATCTGCTGTCAGTTCACCAGCTCTATCGTCCGAGTTAAATAGTACGCCCAATTCGTTTACCAAAATTTCTTTTGAGGCGTGCATCTCTTCCAACGTTGGCGCATTTAACATTTTATGTAGCTGAGCAATTAAAAACAGATTCGAAAATACTGAGAATTGGACAAAAAACTGTTGCAACTCAGCTTTGGTCAAGTCAGCTATTTCAAACCAGCGCGTATAAGGATTGTCAATAATAACACGATGACAAAGTAACTCTTTATACAAACGATCCTGAAATTCAAGAAAACGCTTTGCTTTATCTACCTTAAAATGACCGCTGTAGACCTTTTCAAGGGTCTCGAGGCCAATCCCTTCAATATCATAGCGGACGGCAAAGGACTCTAAATCTTGGCTACTAGGATGTGACATAACACACCTCCCGTTAAAACTTACCACTGAGGGCACAAGGTGTTGTGAGAAAATAAGGCTAATACTCCAATCTTAGCGCCCTTAATGATAAGGTCAATGTCTTGAAAGAATTCACTCTAAGAAACCAATTGATATAAAAGCTAGTTACTAGGAAACCTAATATAGGTGAGATATACGCGAGATGAGGCTTATGCAACAAAAGCCTGTCAAGGCCGTTATATATGATTATTAATGAATATGCTTTAATAGGTGCTAAAAGATAAATAAGGCGTTAAAATCATTCATTAATAGCGACTATCATTTGAGAATAAAGCATGAATAGCCTCTTGTGGTCACCTTCACCCGATCAGATTAGCGATGCCAATATCACTGCATTCCGCAACCATATCAATAAAAAATACAACTTATCACTTGACGATTACCAAGCATTGCATCAGTGGTCAATAAATTGCCGTCCTCAGTGCTGGCAAGAAATTATAGATTTTTGCCAACTGCGATTTACCAAACCACCCCAAGCGATTTTAAATGACCATACTCAAATCACTGATGCCATTTGGTTTCAAGATGCTGAACTTAACTTTGCCGAAAATTTATTGCGCTATCGCGATGATCATATTGCTTTAATCGAGCGCAACGAAAATGGCGTGCGCAAACAGCTAACTTATGCAGAACTTTATCAACAGGTTGCTGCCATAGCTGCCAGCCTAAAAGATTTAGGTATTACCAAAGGTGATAGAGTGTGCGCCGTTATGCCCAACTGCATAGAGACTGTCATCGCTATGCTTGCTACCACATCCCTGGGCGCCATATGGAGCAGTTGCTCACCTGACTTCGGTATTAATGGTATCCTTGACCGCTTCGGTCAAATTAAACCAAAACTACTACTATGTTGTGACGGTTATTTTTATAATGGCAAAACTATCACCGTGCTTGATAAACTCACACAGGTTGCTGAAGGCATTCAGAGTATCGAGTATGTCATTATTGCTCCCTACAGCAATAAACGCACAGATATCAACTGTCTCGCCCAACAATATCGCCAGCCCATTATACTGTGGAACGTGTTACTTGAAAAAACGAATGCCGTAACCGAGAGCACCGTAATAGAGTTTGTCGCCACTAAACCAGATCATCCACTCTATATACTCTATTCTTCTGGTACCACTGGTGTACCCAAATGCATCGTCCATAGTGTTGCGGGAACACTAGCGCAACACTTAAAAGAACTGGTATTGCACACCGATCTAACACGTCAAGACACTATTTTTTACTTTACCACTTGCGGCTGGATGATGTGGAATTGGTTGGTTTCGAGTTTAGCTGTTGGCGCAACTATCGTACTATACGATGGTTCACCGATGTATCCTGCTGTTGACTCAATGTTCACATTAGTAGAAGAGGAAAATGTAACTATCTTTGGTACTAGTGCTAAATATATTGCGAGCCTTAGCAAATCCGCTAAAGCCCCAAAAACAACACACAATCTCGCAAAGCTAAGGACAATACTCAGCACCGGTTCTCCCCTCTCTGAAGAAAGCTTCGATTATATTTATCGACAAGTAAAACAAAATATATGTTTATCTTCGATCAGTGGCGGCACTGACATTGTCTCCTGCTTCGCACTCGGCAATCCCACACTACCGGTATATCGCGGTGAAATTCAATGTCCGGGGCTCGCGATGGATATTGATTTTTTCGACAACTCGGGCAACAGCAACATAGGCGTCAAAGGCGAACTAGTTTGCAAGCAAGCATTTCCGTCCATGCCCATTGGCTTTTGGCAAGACGATGACGGGGCAAAATACGCCGCCGCTTACTTCAGCCAGTTCGACAATTGTTGGAGCCATGGTGATTATGGCGCCATGACGGAGAATGGCGGAATCATTATTTATGGTCGCTCTGACGCAGTGTTAAATCCCGGTGGGGTACGTATCGGCACAGCGGAAATCTACCGTCAAGTTGAAAAGCACCAACAGGTAATTGATTGCATTGCCGTAGGCCAAACCTGGCAAAACGACGAACGTATTATTCTCTTTGTGGTATTGCGTAGCGGTTTAAAGCTGACAACTACCATTATCGAAGAAATCAAAGCGCTGATAAAAAATCATACTAGCCCACGCCATGTGCCTGCCAAAATTCTTCAGGTACAGGAAATACCTCGTACGATTAGCGGAAAAATTGTCGAACTTGCAGTACGCAATGTTATCCATGGCGAGGAAGTGAAAAATACTGAAGCTTTAGCAAACCCGCATTCACTGCGGCAGTTTTTGAATTTGACAGAGCTACAAAGTTAATAACTACGACAGCACATGACGAAGATTCAAACTAACTGAGGGGATTTAGCATGACTTTTTATCGCTATACCTCTCACTCTATCACTATCAATCTATCTGTCGTACTCTATTGTGTTATATCGTGCACGTCGTGATAGCTAGGGCACCTCTGAATAATGAGGTGCCCTAGGTTTTAATGTACTTTAATAGATTCTTATATTCTCAATAAACGCTAATTACGCAGCAACACTATTTTAGCGTTAGCTTTACCGGCGACATCTTGGCGATCAATATTAATTTGTTTAGCTACTACGCCATAGCGATTTTTTAACGTATCAAGCCAGAGTACAATATCATTAAAGTTAACATTTTCTAGCCAGACGCGTAAACCATTGTCACCCTCGGGTTCAGTTCTTTTAAAAGATATCTTGCGCTGCTTAGCGCTGCTGTTAGCGAGGGATAGCATAGACTTGCCCGACGAACGTGAAGTTTGTTTAACACTCGTTAATGCCCTGACTTCAGATTCTTTACTCTTGAACCATTGATATTCATCTTTATACTTCTGGTAATCGGCGTCAGCACTTTTACTGTACTCATGCGCAGGTAAGATAATGCCATAAACCAGTATCAGCACAAGAAAAAAGCCACCCAAGGCAGTTAACGCCAGGCGATCTCGATGAGGCAAAGACCAGTAGCGGCTTTGAAGCGATTGAAGTAACTGTGCAATGGGCAATTGTTTTAGATTTTCCATTAATTAAACCATTTATCTTTTGTAAATTACGTTGTCACATTATTATATGTGTCATACTATCTTGTCATATCACTACTAGCCGCTAATCTGCATTCGGCCTCTAATGCCATCGTTTTGTTCATTAGCAGATAGTATTTTTACATTCATGCCCGCTTTAGTTAATAGTTCTTTATAAGTTTCAATATGATCAATTGATTTCGCTCGCAACTCAAACATCAGTTCTTGTTTTTTCTTATCATATCGCATCTGATGAATTTCAACAGATTGCCCCTTCTTCATGGCCTTCAGTTGCGTTGCAGCATCACCCAACAAATTTAAAAAACCACTGTCCTCACCGGTACCGGCTGCGCCCTTCAAATGGCTTTTCACTTGGTGACGTAAATTAACAATCTTTTTACCTTCACCAAATAATTCTCGGTACAGTGCGTGACTTTTTTGCTGCATTTGTTGCGCTTCTCGGTCGAAATAGTAGCCCTTCCCAATATCAAAGGTCACCTGTAATGCAAGACACACTGCAGCGGCGATAGCAACTGGTCGCCATTGCTGCCACGCACCACCTTGATGTGTCTGGACTTTATATTGGCCTTGCAAAAGATTAAGGTCTTTTTTACTCAACACCGCTAGTCGGCTAAGATATTCAAAACTGGTATCGGTAATATCAACTATCTCTATAGCCAGTTGATCATGCTCTTCTAACTCAGCTTCTATCGTACTAAGTTCCATCCCGTGCTGATCGAGGTTTTCAGCATCCAGCATAAAACTAATCTTATTAAGATCTTCATTTTCTGTCAGTAATATGTCGAGAACCAAGCTGAGATTCTCTCGGTCTACATTCATAGCCTGATGTGCAGCTAAAGCAATTAATGCGCGGTCACCATCAATAAAAATGTTTAAGCCATCTTTTTGCACCGGCAACAACAAACTATCAGGCATAATATAGTCGGCTTGTAAGCCAACCTCTGACAACAAATTAATCCAACCCAACATCAAATCATGCTGAACCGCTGCCACCATTATTTCGCCATTGTCCAATTTTGGACCTACCGCAAGATGGAGCTTTTCGATATCTTCTGCGACTTGTTCTTCAACTACAAATGGTAAGGCACGATAAAGCTGGCGCGTTTGCCGGGCGGGAATACTGACCCCGGTCAGAAGGACTGACTCGCCTTGCACCAGAAATATCGTCTTAAAATGGCTATCCTCGGGTAACGCTGCCGCCAGTTCACTTAACGTCGTGCGTTGGGCTGGCTCTGCAATGGTACCGTCGCCGCGCAATAATCCCCATTCCACCATCACATTACCATCGTGTGTGTGTTGACAGTCATCTAATGCGCGTATACATACATAATCAAACATATTTCTACCTTAAATGGCTTAGGCCTTTAGTTCCCTTTTCAAACGACTTGTCTAGCTACCTATACCCTTCCTATAGCTTACCTAGCCCTACTTAATAACTCACTTTTTACTACTTCTTTTCACTATTTCGCCTAAGCCGAATTTCTTTGTCTAGACCTAATCTGAACTACCCCTATAGTCTAGATTAGCTTAATTTCACCTTGTCTTAACGTTAAGGCCATTTTTATACATCACATTCATAAATGGAATGTACTCGCATGAGATACAAGCCACTGGGTTTTTATAACCGGGCTGTTATAAGAGTAATGTTATAAAAAACAATTCAGGTCATGTTAGTACGCTAAGCGCTAGCAAAAAATTAGCTCTACCTAAAAACTTTATTAATTACAACCAGTTAATCCTATCTCTTCATCCAGCTTATATCAAATACCACTCTCTGTGAGATTACTTCAGGATATCAATAATTGCCATAGACAGCCTACACAACTAAAAAAATGCCTTACCTTAGAAGAAATTAGGTCTGCTCGTCCTCCTCCGAGGTATCATCTTCACTAAATTCTACTCGTTCCGTATGATTTCTAGACACCAAGTATACTTTCCCTGAACCAGGATCTCTACGCAAAACACTCACTAGGTTGCAAATTCTTTCGTCATAGCTGGCAATAACACGAACCTCAAAATAGCTGCTGATCACATCAAGATAATCCGGTATGGTCGGCCCAGAGTTTTGGTTATTGTTGTTGCCACTATTATTGGTACCTGTGTTGTTATTGCCATTGTTGTTCGTATTGTTATTGACACCACTATTATTATTAGCGTTTTGCCGGCTCCATATTTTTGCACCAGCACTGTTAGCATATCCACCACCTACCAATTGATCTTCAAATTCCTTCAATTTCTCGAAGCCCTTTTTACCACCTTCTTCTTCGCGTAGCTTTTTTAAGTCTTCACTGTCAACATCCACAAATAGCCTAGCGAGTACCTTTGGATCAGCCGTATTAACATTGAGCCTTGTCGCCCCCTCAGGTAACAACACCAAATGAGGCAACAACTTCGCATACTCTTTAGCGCCGATATCTTTTATCAAACGCAGTTCTGATAAGTGCTGCAGCGGTAGATTCGGTGTTCGATAAGGCGGCTCTCTATCTTGATAACCTTCATCCTCACTATCCAGCGCGCGGGGATGCGGGGCTGTATCTTGGTCTAACCAATCATAAATGTGATATACCAGTTTTTCTTCTAACCCTTCCTCTTCTAAAATATCCTTCAGTTGCTGCCACTCTACAGAATCGTCAACATTCTTAATCAATTTACCATTGCTATTGTACAAATTATTTAAGTTAAACTTGGTGTGCATATCTTTTACTTCACCCACGATGCTACTGCCAATGGCATCGAGGCTCGGGATCAACAACTTTCGCGTCCAAATGTCTTCAGGTCCATCATAATGATCAGTATTATTGTCTTGTTCTGCTTTATCCCAATCTTCCCATAAAACTTGCTTGGCAAATTCTTCCGCAGCAACCGCGTATTGGCATGCTTGTAGGTAGTTAAGATGGTTAGCGGTTTTCTTTAAGGCCATACTCTGAGAAGTAAAAAAGCCCGCACCAATAACTGCCATAATAGCAACCATTGTCATCACAGATAGCAAAGCAATGCCCCGCTGCCGAACAACATCTTTAATCTTGCTCATTGTCTTTTGCGACTTAGTCTGCATGATGTGATTGCTTAACACCTATATTTATCTGTTTACCTGTTTATGTGGTTTACCTATACATCTATATCTGGTACCTATATGCCTGTTACCCGTCTATTTTTGCCTAGGTCACCCTTGGTGTTCTTCTGAAAGTGGCTAGTTAGTTTTCTCTTGAAAATCACTCAATTGAAAAACGCGGCGAAACGAGCCGTATTTTTCTGTTTCAATGGAGACAAATATAGCGCTTGGCATACGGTCTTCAGGAAAGTTGCTATCAAAGTCATTATCTTTGGGGTCGATGGGCCACTCTTGTACCGGTTCATCTGCTGCATAAAGCCCTCGAAAACCAACCTCAAAAGATTCTATATCATCGAGCAAAACTTGCTTTTTCGGTTCCGAATCCTCAACTTGATCCAAAACTCTCCAATAATACCGCAACAACTGCTGGGTATCTTCACCATATCTTTCACCGTCATCATCATAGCGACCAACTTGATAGGCGACCCGTTGTAATTCACTACGTGTTTTAAAACGGGGATTGCTCCAGCCTTGCCGAGTAAATTCCAACTCATATTCACGTCTATTAGTCAGCGCATAAATATGGTCACCGTAAGGATCACGAATATTGCGCGCTACCAGGTGTTGTAAATCATTACCTATTATCCACATTGCTTTTTGGATTTTAGCCAGCTCTAAATTACTCCGCTCAATGGCATCTCGAGTATTGACAAAAGCTTGCAACGACGCAAATGTCGCTGCTGCCAGCACCGCAAAAATACCTAGAGCAATCATGACCTCCAATAAGGTAAACCCTTGTTGCGCTTGACTGGACAGTCTTCGAGACCGCCCTTGATCGCGATCAATTCTTATTATCACGCAGCAACCTCTTGTTAATGTTTACCGATAATACCCGTTACGGTTGTGATCTTTTTTTCTTTACTATTTTTATCTGCTACTGACACTTCTACCGTACGCAAATTCTTATAAAAAGGAGCATCGTAAACTTCCCATTCAATATACCAGTCGCGATTCGCCATTGTTTCTTCTTTCTCAAAATTGCCATTTTCAGGCCACTGCTCTTCCATACGCAGCTCAGCAATCACATTTTCAGCTAACATAAATGCCAGCGTTTTTTCTTTAATTGCAGTAGTAACCTGTACGCTTGTATTCGCTTGCTTAACCAGCGCAAGAATCGAAAAAGATAAAACAGCTAAAGCAACCATGACCTCAAATAAGGTAAAGCCCTGCACATTATGGCTGCGCGCTTTGAACCTGTTTTTCATAGAGCAGTATTTAATAAACCCATGTTTTATAAACCCGTGTTTCATAAACCAGCGCATAAATCTGAGATTACGTATCATCTCTGTTTTGCATATCCATATTTATCAATGAAATGCCGTCAGATTCCAAAATATAAGTTAACCCACCCAACTCACGCGGCGTAAGCGTTAGGGTAATTTTAAATGGGGTCACCTCACCGCTCGAGTTCAGCTCTACAGCCGGTACGGCTGCTTGATCTTCTTCCTCAATCGTGTACTCATAGTCCTCTTCTTGATCTGCTTTTAACTCAGCATCAATAGCATCTGCTATCTCCTTCAGACCAATAAACTCGTCGTCAGTTTCTATTTGAACTGCGATATACGGTGGCAACTGATAGTCGTCAAATGCTTCATAGGAGGAGCCGCTAAACTTTGGGTCGCCAGAGTTAAAGTTTAGCCACTCCCTAGACTCTCGATCAGCATAGCGGAGATGATACTTATTGGTTTCTTCATCATAGAAAAAACCAAATTCTTCACCCAAGAAAATCGCTTCGTCTGCCGCCATCGTTAGCAACAGATGCAAACGCCGCGCTTCGTTCGTCAAATTGCGTCCTTCATTACCACCAATGACGATTACGGCCATCACTGCCATGATGCCAATCACCACCACCACCAGTAACATTTCTACTAAGGTGAAGCCGATAGCTTTGGTTCTAATGCGAGACATGAGCAAGCTATATCTTTAGTTAGCTGTTATTAATCACCTAAAAATTAGCCACGAGATTTATAACTCGTAATGTCGGCGTTAACCCCCTCACCGCCTTCTTGGCCATCAGCGCCAAGAGAAATAATATCAAACCGACGTCCTTCCTGACCTGGGCTGAGGTAAATATAGGGATTACCCCAGGGATCTATGGGAACATTAGGAAAATAACCTTCTGGGTCCCAGTTCTTAGCCTCTGGGAAGCCACTAGGCTTTTGTATTAATGCCTCTAGGCCCTGCTCCGTACTGGGATAATTGTGATTATCTAGACGATATAGATTGAGTGCGTTTGACAAAGCTGCAACTTGAGATGTCGCTGCCTGTACCCGAGCCTGATCGGGTTTGCTCAGTATTTGCGGACCGACTAATGCGGCCAAAATACCTATAATGACAACGACGACCATAATTTCTATCAACGTAAAACCACCTTGCTTCATTTGTTTTCTCAGTTTTTTGTTCATCTCACCACTCTTTGTTTCGTAAAAGGTTAAAATAAGTGTTTAAGTTTAAGGAATACGGATACATTTGCTATTTTTACTAGGTCACAAGTTGATTGAGGTTAAGAATAGGCAACATAATTGCCAACATAATCGTTAACACCACCAACCCCATCACAACTAGCATTGCGGGCTCAAACAAACCAATCATAACGGTAATAGCATTTTCATATTCTTTTTCCTGCATTGTCGAGGTTCGCTCAAGCATGCTATCCAGTTCGCCACTGGCTTCCCCACTAGCAATCATGTGCAGCATCATAGGAGGAAAATAACCTGTTTGATCTAACGCATTTTTTAAACTAGCCCCTTCCGCTACTTTTTTAGTCGCATCGCGCACTTGAATTTTCATCCAGTCATTTGACATGACTTCCCCAGCAATTTTCATGGCATCCACCAAGGGCACTCCACTACTGGTCAAAATACTTAATGTGCTAGCAAAGCGTGCGGTATTGGTGCCACGGGATAATCTTTTTATCAGGGGGGTATGTAATAGACGCCGATGATAGGACTCTCTAAACCCATCATTACGTAATGCATAATTAAAACCAATAATCAATAACACAACGACGGCAAATACCATCAAGCCATAGTCAACCACAAAATCGCTCAGACTAATCATCGCATTTGTTAACCCCGGTAAACTCTGTCCAGTATCAACAAACACCTTCACCACATCGGGCACTACATAGCCCATCAGCCCCGCAACAATGAGTATTGACAGCGAAATAAGTATAACAGGGTAAATTAACGCCATTTGTACCTTGGTCTTAGATTCCTGAGACGCCTCGGTATAATCTGCTAACCGATTCAAGACTAAATCGAGATGCCCCGCGTGTTCTCCAGCCGCAACTGTTGCCCGATACAACTGCGGAAATGCACGGGGATATTCTGACAAACTATCCGCCAGTGAATAACCTTCCAGCACTTTGCCCCTAACAGCCAGCAACATACTCCGCTGCTTCGGTTTCTCACTTTGCTGTGCTACCGCCGTCATGACTTCTTCAATAGGTAACCCAGCCTGCACTAACGTCGCCATCTGACGCGTAATCAATGCTAAGTCTTTGGCAGATAGACCGGGAGAATGCCACCGCGAGGTACGATTTCCACCCTCTTTACTCTTATTACCAACCGTCGCCTCAACCGATAACGGCACCATGGACTGATCCCGCAACATCTGCCGTACTTGCCGAGAGCTATCACCTTCTAAAGTACCTTTCTTTTCGCGCCCTTTCTGATCTAACGCAACATAATCAAAGGCTGCCACCTTTAACCCTCCTGCGTAACGCGAAGAACTTCTTCGACCGTGGTCAAGCCTTCGAGCACCTTGCGGCGGCCGTCATTGCGAATCCCCGGCCCCATGCTACGAGCAACTGCATTCAATTCTGATTCAGGCGCTCTATTGTGAATTAATGTCCGCATTTCATCATCAATAGCCACTACTTCGTAAATACCCTGACGACCCGCATACCCAAGGTGGTTGCACTCAGGGCAACCTACGGCACGATATAACGTTGGTGGATTATTACTATCAACTTCCAAGAATTCACATTCTGCCTCATCGGCAAGATGAGGTTCTTTACATTCAGGACAGAGCACACGTACTAAACGTTGTGCGATAACGCCGATTAAGCTAGAGGAAATTAAGAAAGGCTCTACCCCCATGTCATTTAACCGAGTTACTGCACCAATTGCCGTGTTAGTATGTAGCGTCGACAACACCAAGTGACCCGTTAAACTCGCCTGCACGGCAATTTCAACAGTCTCCAAGTCGCGAATCTCACCAACCATAACGATGTCCGGATCTTGCCGCAAGATAGCACGTAGACCACGCGCAAAGGTCATCTCTGCTTTCGTATTTACCTGAGTCTGACCAATACCTTCAAGGTTATACTCAATAGGGTCTTCAACTGTTAAAATATTTTTTTGAGCTGAATTAAGACGTCCCAAGCCAGCGTAGAGAGTAGTCGTTTTACCAGAGCCCGTGGGACCCGTCACCAAAATAATACCGTGAGGGCGATGAATAAGCTGGTCTGCCGTTTTTAGATCACGATCAGACATACCCAGCGATGATAAATCAAGCCGACCCGCTTGCTTGTCAAGTAGACGTAAGACGACTCGTTCGCCATTACTAGCAGGCATGGTAGATACGCGAATATCCACTTCTCTGCCCGCCACTCTCAATGAGATACGGCCATCCTGCGGCACGCGTTTTTCAGCGATATCGAGTTTCGCCATTACTTTAATTCGCGATACTAATAACGGCGCTAAAGCACGCTTGGGTTGAACGACTTCGCGTAGTACGCCGTCAACCCGAAAGCGAACAATAATACGTTTTTCAAATGTCTCGATATGAATATCCGATGCATTCTCCTTAACGGCTTCGGTCAACACGGCGTTGATAAGTCGAATAATGGGTGCATCATCTTCTTGTTCTAAAAGATCTTCTGTTTCCGGTACCGAATCAGCCAAACTCGCGAGGTCAAGTTCATCACCTAAGCCTTCCACCATTTGCATAGCTTCGGTAGAATCACTTTCATAAGCCATGCCTAAAGTTGACTCAAATGTTTCGGTATCGACCTTCTCGCATTTAATTGGCGCCGCGAGATAACGGCGTACCTCCGCTAAGGTACGCGCTGAAATTCCTTCTTTATAGACAACCTTCAATGGTGACTGAGCGCCAGGCGCAACGACTATGCCAAAGCGTTTCGC
>JANQMK010000168.1 GCA_028280085.1 Pseudomonadales bacterium | reverse complement strand
TTACCGCTTGATGGTAATTGTCTTAACACCCGGTAAAGTGATTGGCTCGGCAGTTTTGCTGCGCATCCACCACAGCGCATAGTGTCTGGTTCATGTGGCTTATCTGGAACAAGTGGATGGTCTAGTGCATTGGGACTATTTTGTGGAGTCAATTGTCTTAAGTTTTTTTTCGTGTCCTTTTTGGTAATCTTCTCCATTGTTTTTTCTATAACTGAAGCAAGCGACGAGCTGTCAAATCTTGGTAAGCTTTTAGGTTCATACATCGGTTTATGGATAAAACCAAATTTAGCGTAGCGGTTATCAAAATTATTATATTTAGCCATAAACGTTAAATCGATGTGTTGTTTCCATCGCCACACCCAGGCGCCTTTGGCGAAGAAGAGGCCTTTTGAAGCAATTGCATAACCGTTACCAGTACCAATAAGGCTGAGAAATTTCTTTTGTGGTCTAAACGGTTTTAGTGGTTCGTTTACTAGCTTGCGTTGTAGATTTTGTGCCAAAAAAGGGCCTTGCCTGACAGCAAATACGCCGCTTTTTGGGCGGGGGCAGTCAACCGAGCTTGCTATATCTCCTGCGGCAAAGACATTGGTATGGGATTGGGTTTGCAAAAAACGGTTTATTAACAAAAAACCGTTAGTGTCAGTAGACAGAGCAGTTTCCTTTAACCAATGATGTGGGCTTGCACTGGTGGCCCAAATCACTTTGTCGATAGGGTATTGCTTGCCATCATTAGCAAATAACGTTGTCGCGGTCACCTGAGTAATTGTTGTAGAGAGGTGTACGTTAATATGTTGTTGTGCTAACAAGGTTGTCAGGGTATGCCGTGCCGTTTTGCTATGTCCTCGCATTATCATGCTATCAGCACAGTAGATATCAATAGTAAAAGCTGTTGTTTTATCTTTATTTCTTGGTCGCTGCGGTAGGGACTGTGTTAGGGCGTATTGAATAGACAGTGCAACTTCGACAGAACTGACACCGCCGCCGACGATGGCGAGTTTAAACGGCGGCAATGGGTTTTGATCGCTGTTCAGGTGATGTTGAACAACTTGTTCCTTTATGGTGCCAATACCAGCCAGTAACTTATTTACTGGCTTTACAGGTATGGCATGTTCTGTCGCACCGATAACATCGGCATGGGGAACAGAGCCAATATTAATGGATAACACATCATAGTGGAGTGGCGGGCGTGAATTGAAATGAACTTCGCGTTTGTTTGCATCAATGTATTCAACCCGATTTACGATAAACTGGGCGTTGGCAGATTGTGCTAGTGGTCTTAAGTCGACATGGGATTCGTCAAAGTGATAGTGCCCGGCAATTAGACCGGGAATCATGCCTGAGTATGGTGCTTGCGCTTGATCGCTAATAAGCGTTAAATGGGTTGAAGGCATTGGTTTAAGTGCGAATTGCCTTAGCACTTCTAAATGACTGTGGCCACCACCGACCAAGACTAACTGTTTTTCTAACTTCACTCTGATTCCATTATTCATATAATTGGTTGGTGCTAAAAGTTAATACTTTAATATAGCGCGAATATAGCGAGTTCAAATGGGCCATTGACTCTAAATGGCACCATAAATTGCGCTAAGCTAAATGTTAAAATGGAACAGTATTTGATTGAGCTTTTCTTGTCTGCTCGCCGGCGATTATTTTATCGATGCTTGTTACTAAAATCTATCTTGGTAAGATATTTTTGATAAAGCGTAACGGTAGGATAAGGCAGCACAGGTTTTTAGAGTGAAAAGCATACAGTTCTGTCATTCATGTAATACATAGTTGGTAATTATTCTGCTGATATGAAGGCTGAATAAAGGTTGTAGATGTGTAGATGGGAGCTCAGTAAAAAGCGTTTTGTTAAACGTGTTAACTTTGGTTAAAATCAAGTGCGTAAAAAATGTTGTCAATTTGCTGTTTTACTGTTTATTGAAAAGGTAAAGTGATTTGTGAGTATCGTCAGTTGAGTATCAACGGTTTCCGCAAATGTATAGTTATAGTGTGAGAGTGTTGTTATTCGGGTTTTTACTGAAGCGCGTGTTTATCGATATAGGGGAAATATGGCTTTGAATAAATTGAATCATTCTGCTATTGCGATTTATTTTGCTGTCACTATAGTGTTAGGTTTAAGCTCAACTGCTGCTCGAGCTGACACTTCGGTTGTAGACTATCTTAGTTTCAAGACCGAAGACGAGCAGAACAATATTGAAATTTTCAAAAAAGCCAGCTCTTCAGTTGTTTTTGTCACTAACACGGCACTTCGCAGAGACATTTTTTCCCTTAATGTTCAAGAGATTCCCCAGGGTAGCGGGAGTGGATTTATCTGGAACCAAGACGGTATTGTGGTGACTAATTTTCATGTTATCCAGGGTGCTAATCGGGTAACTATTACCTTGCAAGACCAAACATCTTGGCAAGCCGAATTGGTGGGCATTGCGCCTGAAAAAGACCTGGCGGTATTGCAGATTAATGCCCCGCGGGATAAGTTGCGTCCATTGCCAGTTGGTGATTCCAGTCTTCTAGAAGTTGGACGCAAAGTCATTGCCATCGGCAATCCATTTGGTTTGGATACCACGATGACAGTGGGTGTTGTGAGTGCGTTAGAGCGAGAAATTGACGCGGTAACGAACCGAAAAATACGGGGCGCCATCCAAACTGATGCCTCGATTAACCCCGGTAACTCAGGTGGACCATTGCTAAATTCGCTTGGCCAATTGATCGGTGTAAATACGGCGATTTATAGTCCCAGCGGTGCAAGTGCGGGTATTGGTTTTGCTATTCCTGTCAATACAGTTAAGAAGATTGTGCCGCAATTAATTAAGCACGGTCACGTGGTTCGGCCAGTTATTGGCGTGGAAACAGCGCCGGATTACTGGGCGCAACGTCTTGGCGTAAAAGGTGTGCCCGTTATTCGAGTTACACCGGGTATGCCCGCATATAAGGTAGGTATAAAAGGTGTGAAACGTAACTATCGAGGCGAGCTTGTTTTAGGAGACATTATTGTCGGGATAGATGATAAACCACTGAGTAATAACGATGATTTACTCACGCTGTTAGAAGAGTATCGTCCAGGCGATCAGGTCACGGTACAGGTGTTGAGAAATGATAAAGTCAAAAAATTTAAGTTGCGTTTAGTTAAGCCGTAGTTATTGGTAGCTTAACGTAAAAGGTGCTGCCTTGCCCTTTTTCACTTTCCGCCCATAATATACCATTGTGGCTATCGACAACTTGTTTTACGATTGCGAGCCCCATACCATTGCCGGGAATCTTACAGTTAGCCGGGCGTTGTCGGCTCATCGGCTCTAATAGTTGAGGTAATTTATCTATATCAAATCCCTGCCCATTGTCTTTGACGGCAACGGTTGTACTTGATTCATCATGTTGCTGGACGCTAATATGAATTGTGATGGGTAAGTCGGGTTTGCCATACTTAATTGCGTTAAGAATTAAATTATAAAAAATCTGGTATATGCCGGTTTTATTGCCGGTCACGTTTGGCAGAGTATCAACAGTCAGATCGTAATTAGGATTCGTTTCTGTGATCTGTTCATCTATGGACTTAATCAGCGTTTGTAGATCAATGGTTTCAGAAATATCCACGTAGCTGCCGGCTTGTGCGTAGGCGAGCAGGTCATCAAACATGTCGATTAAATGGTTAGTTTGTCGTTTGGCAACGTCAAGTGCTCGAGCGAAACGTTCTGCCGGCAGATTTTCTTTCCCTAAGTACTTAAGGTTGGATCTTATTAATCCTAATGGTCCTCTGAGGTCATGACCTACAGCACGGGCAAAACTATTGTAAGCTTGGTTTGCCCGTGTGAGTTCATCGTTCTGTTGCTCTAACATGGTCTTTTCTTTTGCCATTTCCAATAATACTTTGACTTTATTGTGTAGTAGTTGGCTGTCGACTGGTTTCGCGAGGACATCAACAACTTTGCTATCAAGTAGATCTTTAATTTTTTCCCCGGCTGTTGGCGTTGGTGTAGTGAAAATGATAGGTATATTGGGACTAGATTGGAGCAACTTTCTAACTGAATCGAGGTTTTCATCGGAACAATCTAGATCCAATAGTGCCAGCGTAATTGGCTCGGACTGGGCAATAGCAATGGCTTGGTCGTCTAATGATGCATAAACTGTACGGCAATCTATATCCTTGAACAACGCATTGGCGCTGTTTTTGGCATCGTCGTCATGAGCATTACCATGACTTTCATTGGTGTGATTGATAACTAGTACTGTCTGTTTTTCAGTATTTGGTTGAGAAGGGTTTTCTGTGTCCATAGCATATAATCACTGAATTTGCGTGCGTTCTTGGTGCAACCAATTAATGGCAACTGTTAAATGTTGAACTCAACTCAGCGGTGCTTATATAAGTAGGTAATATTGGAAATTCCACTATTTCCGCTGATTGACACCATGTATTATGTCGATAATCTACCTTTTTAACAGACCAGCTGTCGTCTTTTAGGTCTCACTTTAACCTTAATCCACTCCCTATGGCTTGTCCAACGCGGTTTAACTGGATTATTTCTATATCCTTGTTTTATTTACCATTTATTTGTAATAAAACACGGCTAGTGTAGATGGACAATGCTGTTCGATAACAAAGGATATAATTGCCGGCGAGTTAGATACCATCATTGCTCAGCAACGGCTGGTAAGAGGTAATAGCTACTAAGAGATAATAGTTATAAAGATAGTTCTACACGTGGTTTGCCTGTGGTTGACGGGTCTAATTCGGCAACACAAACAAATAGTTGGGAAGAATTCACCCCATTTCTTACCAATGCATCCCGCATTACTTCGGACCGCTGGTTAGCAAGCTCTAATAATATTTGCATCGCTTGTTCTTGAGCTACTAATTTTTCGCTTGGCGTTATGGTATTAGCAGATTTTTGCGTATCGGTATTGCTGGATTCTACCGAAATTTTATCGCTTTCAGTTGCTTTACCGCAGAGTTTTAAGCGGAGATCTTTTTTATCTTGCAAGATCTGACTGACCTTTTCTAAATAGGGCATAGATTCAGGGATTAACTCGGTAGTATTGGGCTGAAAAAAAAGTGGGTCTAAATTAATTTCAGTTAATTTATCACTTGCTACTTCTGCGATGGTGATTAGCGCCCCATAAGGCTGGAAGGCATATTTGAGATAAGTAACGGATGCAGACATTAAGGAGTTTTTAAGTGCTGTGTTAATAACATCATTGATGTGAAACTCGGGATTATTAACATTGCCTTCAATAGGTAACGTAAGGTCAACATTGTTATCTTTATCGCGCAGAATTGATACGGCATAATCTAGCGGCATTGAAATTGTTTTAGCGTATTTTGCAATTAGCTCCTGATTTTGCGGAGTTAACTCAAAGTTATTGATCTTTATATCGTTTGTTGCGTTAATGTTACCGTCCGTGATTTCAACAGTGATATCTGCATTAGCGGCGCCACTTTTAATGTTGTATCCCACTGAATTAGCAAGATAGGGTGATAGGTTCGGTAAATCAAGCTGGCTGAGTTTGGCTTGCAAATTAAGATTAAGTTGCTCAGTAAAAGGTTTGATATGACCTTGCAGTTCGAAAGCACTATATTTACTTAGTGCACTTTTCATTTTGACATCGGCTGCCTGATCCGGCTGAGTAGAATCGATACCTGAAATTTCTACTGACGAGACTTCAACTGTGAGCTTTAAGGGTGGGTTAACACTTTGGTCTTCAATAGCAATTTCGTTGACACCCACAACGCTGATATTGTCTACGATAATGGCAGGGGTTTTGCTGTCTTTACCGGCGGTTTGGTCATCAGTTGTTACTGGTTCTGGCTGTTTTTCGGTTTGGGCTGTTTTGGTATCGGCACTAGCCTCGATAATTGCGATACCATCGAGTTTTCCATCAGCTAGTAGTCTTATATTTTGCTGGCTATTTGCCAAGGTCACTTGCTTAATGTTGATAGCTTTGTCACTGATTTTTGTTTTATCAATACTAAACTTGTCGGCGGTGAAAAGTGGTAGTTTACTGTCATGCGATGAAGAAAGATCACCTAAAGAAATATTATGAACGATGAATTTACTAACAGTGAACACGTTAGGTTGCTGTACTACTATATCATTGACTTCGATATGTTCTATTGCTGCCAGGGATTGATTGAGAATGTTGTCCGTGGCTTTTGTGTCCCGTATTGAGAGGCTCGCGGTCATGTTAATGTCGGCTTCGTCAGCTAACTGGATATCACTATCGATGGTGATTTGATTCACGTTCATGCTGACGTCATAGGGTTGGGCGGCGATATTAACATTAAATGATAAATCGCCCACGGTGCTGATTTGTTGTTGCTTATCACCTGATAAAATCACCTTACCTTGGCCGTTCCAGGCAAGCTTGGTGTCACTGACTTTAGCAAGATCTGCACTATTGTTTATCTCCATATGCAGTTGGTTGAGGGCAGTACTACCTTGGTGAGCGATTTGAATTGTTTCTTGGCCTACCGTTAGGTCAACCTTGGTGTCCGTTGACACAGTGCCATTAAACTGGCTTATTTCAGGGGGTAGCAGTTGGGTGAATGCCTCCAAACTGAGCGAATCCAAAGTGAGACTGACGCTAGCGGTGGGTTGGCCGGAAAATAAGGTGGTTGTACCAGTTAGGGACCAGCTGGCATTATTGAGATTACCTTGTAGAGATAGCTTGGTCTTGTTATCAGACCAAGATACAACTTCACCAATATTCCCTGATTCAATGGCAAGTTTAGCCGTTATTGGAGGGCTATCCGCCATCTTTTGCTGAGCACTCACGCTTAACTGCGTTAGTGTTGTTTGTAGCAAGGCAAAGTCGATGGTATTGGAACTGTCGGGGGACTCGGATGTTACACTTTCTTCTTCACTACTATTTACGGGTAAAAAGAAACCGAGATGAAGGCCTTCGTCGGTTTGTACTATGGATGCATCAAGATTATTTACCGTCACGGATTCAGCCACGAATTGTGCTCTTAGCAAATTTAGCATGCCGATATTTATTGCTATCTCGTCCAGAGAAACGTGGCTTGTGCCTTGGTCGTTAATTGCTACACCGCCAATGGTGATTCGGCCTGAGAATGGGTTAATGGCGATTTTCTTGATCTCGGCATTGGCTGCACCATTGTCAAGTAACCATTGAGTAGCAAAATATCGCGTGATGGGTGGGGCGATGAATACTATTGATACGATTAAAATAGCAGCGAAAACTGCTAGGACTTTTATGACTAGAGAACCGTTCATACTGATCAATTAATCTCAACTAAGTAAAATCTCTGATGAAGCCAGTGATTCTATCGTTTTTCAACAAATGCACAAGCCTTGAGGGCGAATTCTGGGGAGCCTTTGAATAATTGAGAAATATGTTGGCCAGGGGACAGGTGTGCTGGGTTTCCTAGCTAAGTTACTGAAGGCAAAGGATTAGAGGTGGTTTGTGATACTTCAATGATAAACAAAAAACTACGCCGTGGTGCCATTATGGCGGTTAACGGGCTTGAAGAGATTAGGAGAGGTTAATAGTTCCACTTAATATTCAGAACGGGTCCAGCCGCGGAGTTCACCTTGATGACATCAATAAAGTAGTCGATTTTGTAGGGCTGTTGCGTTGGTGACTTATCTTCCGCTATGAAATTAACGATGTTTTCAAACCGGTTGGTTTGGTATGGTGAGCTGTTTCTGAATTGAAATTTCGGATAGGTAATTGAGCTATTAGTTTGATTGATATGCCATGCGCCGTCGTCGGCTGTCTGCTCAGGTTTCACCGTCCTATTAGGTGCGACGAGTTGGTTGTAGCTAGTCCATTTGTTGGGTGTTTTTGTATTATTGGGTACCGTTTTTTGTGTCGCGGCAGACACAGCGTGAAGTGGCAGCATAGTGAATGCCATTGCCACTGTCGCACAACGAATGCTAGATTGCCAGCGTAGCGTCCGTTTTAGTTGTTTGGGGGTAATAAAGCGTTTGAGTACCAGAGTTTCGCCTAAGGGAAGTTCGGGATGGCTTTTATGGTAGCGAATTGCTTCATTCAACTGTGCTTCTGTAATGAGTTGACGTCTAAGAAGCAGGTTGCCTAAACGAGAGCTTTGTAGAAAATGTAAATCCATACTGGCGTTGTCTGATCGTTTTACCTGGATTAGTTAAAATCTAATTCAATTAGATTATGTGCTGACGTTGCTCAAACTAATATGCCTAAAGTTTGTTATTAACGCTGTTGTCAAAACCTATTGTTAGTAACAACGTTGAGGCAATATTGAAACCTCTGCCACCACAAGGGTTACTATGGCAAATTTTTGTAATATTCACAAAGATTACTTTTTTATACTGGGGTGCTTTTTATACTTTAATGAACTTTAAGGCACCGCTGAATAATGAGGAGATACTTCAGACTTTTTTGTCTGTTCCAGTCGCAAGGCGTCGTTTTGCAGGCATGCTGGTGGCACGTCAAAAAACGACAACGCAGTGAATGGGACAGACAAAAAGCCCCTGCGGGCAAGGACTTAGGCGTAGCGTCGCGAGCTAGGCCTAAGTCCTTGCTGAAGCATTTCCTCATTATTCAGCGGTGACTTAACACCGATTTGCAGTGAGTATTGCCCTTTTATTTGCTGAATCTAAAGTTATTTTGTGAATCAAATGATTGGTGATACTAAATGATATTGGGGCAGTAATAACTACGGTAAATCGTAAAAACGAGATCAATTTAACACTACGTTATTTTTCACGATTTCAGTCAGTCGCTGTCTAACATTGTCTATCACTGGCTGCCATTCATTGCGGTTCTGCTGTCGAAAGAGCGTGACCGAAGGATACCATGGGCTGTCGTTCCGGTCCCTCAACCAACGCCAATCAGCTACATGTGCAAGCATAATCCACGTTGGTTTGTTGAGTGCACCGGCTAGATGTGCAATTGAGGTACATACTGTGATGACTAGATCAAGCTGAGAAATAAGCGCAGCGGTTTCAGCAAAGTCACTGAGATCACTTGTTAGATCTGTCACTGAGTTAATTACGTGGTCGTTAATTTGCGCACCTACTTGTAAGCTTACCCAGCTGATGCCATCTAAATTGAATAGTGGCTTTAGGTTATCGAACGCTACCGAACGTTTATAATCCGTTATATTGGCTGGATTTCCCTGCCAAGCTATACCGACCTTTAACCCGTTGAGTCCTGTTAATTTTACCTGCCATTGTTTAGACCTTTTGTCGTCCACTGCCAAATAAGGTACTGTGGAGGGTATGCTATCAAGATCAGTATCCATCATGACGGGCAGGTTGAGCAGGGGGCAGAAGTAGTCGTGGTCGACAAGTTTACTGTATTCAGTGACTAGCATGTCAATTGAAGCAATTGAGGAAAATAGCCGAAGCAGGGCTTGGGGCACGGCTAGCACTACCTTTTTAGGTTGAAAGCTCGCTAGTTGATTGATGTAGCGAACAAACTGAATACTGTCGCCGTAGCCCTGCTCTGATAGAATGACGATGGTTTTGTCCTTGAGCGATGTGCCGCGCCATTCGGGCTTATCGGGGAAGTACTTATGATAATGAGCTCGTGTTATGGCGAGATCTCGCCAAAGGTAATGCCGCCAGCCTTCTTTATACTGTCCGGTGATGAGTAGCGCGAATGATAGGCCAAAGCGAGCTTCGTCAGCTGTTTCACTGGTGTCGATTGCCAACTGATAATTTTCGATACTGCCATCGAAATCTGCTAATTCAAACAATAAATCGGCATAGTGATAACGTGCCAGGTAGTGGTCAGGTTGTAGAGATAGTGCCCGCTCTAATAGGTTTTTTGCTTGACTAAGTTTTCCTTGACCGCGAAGCATAGTGGCGTAATTGTTGTAAGCATCGATAAATTGAGGCGCTATACTAAGTGCTTGTTCATAGTGCTGTGCAGCTGTGTGCCAATCTTTAACTTTATCATAAGCTAGGCCGAGGTTAACCAGCATTAACACATGCTGGGGTTCAAGTTGCAAGCCTTGCTTTAGTATCTGAATGGCTTTTTCGTATTGTTGAGTATGGATATAGGCACTACCTAAATTACAATAGATATCGGCCGATGTCGTATCTAAGCTCAACGCTTGCTGACCCGCTTCCACGGCCTCTTGAGGGCGTCCCAGAGAGAGTAGTAGATCATTTAGATTGCTCCACACGCCGGCTTGATCTGGAGCTAGTGATAACGAACCTCGCAGCGCAATTTCGGCCTTTTCAAACTTGCCTTCACCGCGGAGTGCGTTGCCTAAATTACATAGAGCATCTGCATTGTTGGGCTCAACATCTAGTGACTCTGCAATCAATCCGCTAGCTAAAGCATAGTTTTTTGTTTGTAGGGCTAGTATGCCAAGCATATGTAAACTGCGAGCATGACGTGGGTTGGTTGCCAATACAGACTTAAAGGCAGACATTGCACGGCTAAGCTCGCCAGCCTGGTAGTCGGTTATACCTTGTTGAAATGTAGACTCCAGCTCTGCGGAATTCATAGCCAAACAAATAGATGATTAATTTTGATGAACTGAGATTAGACCAAATAGTGTCATCACGCAAAGCTATAGAGAAGCGTTTTTATATAAAATCAATGTAGCTATTGTTGCGGTACTATTTGATCAATTGCTAATTGACGCTCGCTGCCATGGAAATAAGATTGTCAACTGTGGCATATTAAGAGGTGTCTTAACTTTTATAAGCCTTGAATCACTTCAGCTTTTAAGTTATTACCGAATTGCTTAATAGTTGCGTTGCCGCTCTGGCCTAATTGCGATATTTGAGCAGAATTGTTGTTACCTTGCTGTTCTACTGTGGCCTTGTTGTATTCTCCAGCTTGTTCTATAGTGGCTGAGTTGGCGATACCGTCTTGGGTAAGACTTACCGTATTAGAATAACCAGTTTGGGTAAGCGTTGCGAAGTTTTCTTCGCCTATTTGTTCAAATTCGGCAGTGTTGAGCTCTCCGCCTTGAGTAATAGTTGCTACTTGACGTACTCCATCTTGGTAGACGCTGATGCTGTTTTCTAACCCAGACTGATTGATTTTCGTTTCGTTGTACTGACCGTTTTGATAGACATGGGTCGTAATTTGTTGACCGGTTTGCGTAATAGTGGCGCTGTTATACTCTCCAATTTGCTCAATTTCACTGGAAATGGCCAGCTCATCGGCTGCTAGGTCAGAGTGGTGCGAGAGGTCTTGATTGGCAAAAGCAGGTCGGCAGACTATTAGGCAACCGAGAACAAGGGCAGCGAAGAGGAGAAAGGCATGCTGGTCCTTGTTAATTTTTTTCATGAAAGAAGCCTTGGTGTTTATACGCGTCTAAACAGATATCATGGGAATTTTTGCATTAACTGAACCACTTTAATGGGGGAAGGTGGTTGGATTGAGGAAAGGTGAACTGAGTAGTTTATTTCTGTGATGATTTTCAAGTGACCGGCTAGCGAATGCTATTGGATAGAATTTTTTTTCTCATTTTGGCGTGAAAAGTAAAGATTGTTGCATTTAAGTCGCCAATGGCTTTGGTCTGGTGTTTGGTTTTAGATGGGGTAAGTTGGGAGAAGTCACTAGCTGACAAAAAATGTCAGTCTTATAAATTGTTTTTTTAAACTGTTAGATTGGTATATCGAGGTTTTTATTACTCTTATTTTACTGAGTTAACCGATAGTTGTGAAAATCTCGTTCTACATAGCTGTTGGTTTCTAATTTTGTAGTAACCACGCACCTATCGCGAGATGGTTATCACAGAGTGACAGTAATTAGTAGTAGTTGACACTGAGTTACCATTTTTCTATGTTTTTTCCTCTATTTTTTGGTCGTGCTTTCATAATGATTGGATGAAAAATTCTTTAGTATGATGATTTATCCGTCTAAGCACGGTAACCCGTTTTTTTTATTATGGACTAACATTAATAGTGTGAATTAAGTCAAACTAGTAGAGTAGGAGTAACAAGTACATTCAAGCTGGAACGCATTGTGCAAGTTTTGAGGTAAATGGATCGAATTAAAGATGATAGTTGGCTCACACACGCTATCGCCATATACTTACAACTGAGGTATTGCTCATGAAAACCCTAAGTGTCACACCACTAGTAGCCGCTATATCCGTTGCCCTGGCTTCATCTATTGCAACTGCTAACACCTATGATAATGAGACTGATATTAGCCAGACCGGTTCGGACAATTCAGTACAAGTGACGCAGACTGCGGACCAAAACGTGGGCGAAGTGATTCAAGATGGTGATTATAACAAAGCTTCCATTTATCAATATGGTACAGATAACGAAAGTGTTATTGAGCAAACGAGCGAGGCTAGTGAAGCAAAAGTAGTTCAAGAGGCAGGTTCGACTGGCAACTTTCAAAATGTTGTACAAGAAGGTGAGAAAAACTCTGTTGTGCTAGTCCAAGATGGTGATGACAATACCCAAGAAGGTACTCAAGCTGGCAGTCGCAACGTCGTTAAGCAAACTCAAACTGGTGACGGTCACATTTACAACTACAGTCAAGATGGTGAAGATAACGTACAAAATTTTACCTCCGATGGTGAAGAGTTCTTGGTCGATTGGACTCAAACAGGTACTGGTAACGAAGGTACCGTTTTTCAAGATGGCGCAGAGCATGAAGTAAATATTGTGCAAGACGGCTCAAAAAACCTATTTGTCATCGATCAGAATGGTTTAGCTAATGCTTTAGATATTTCACAGACTGGTGACAGTAATGATATGGAAATTACGCAAAATGGTACTGATAATTACACCAATATTGTCCAGGATGGTACAAGAAATATGGCGGTTGTACATCAGGGCGCGTTAGATCAAAAAGGTGGCGGCAGCAGTAAAAAGTAATGCGCTAACATAAATAACCTTGGCGCCAGCTTTCTTATCAGGAGCTGGCCTTTTTTATGAAAAACTGTTGCATATTAGCATGAAGCGATTGTTGTTTTTTTTTAGCGTTACATTCTCCACTTTGGTTTACCCGGCTCCTCATACAACAGAAAAAAACTTAGATGAGCTGTCGGGAATTGTTATCAATCGATCCTATTCTCCTTTAGGTAAAGATTTTTTCTATGGATTTTCTCAAGTCTGGCTTAATAAAGGTAGAGGACCCAATCAGGTCGTGACGGTTCAAGAGCATAATACTGCTGTTAATGGCAGTTACATTTCGGTTATTGCAGATCGAAATCCGGTATACCAAGTACGTCTTAATCGTCGTCAAGACAACGCTGAAACTGGACGTCAAGCCGCAAAATTTGTGATGCAGCGATTGCGGACATTAGTGGTAAATCGTTCTAATAGCGTGGATTTAGCAGACGATGAATTCTAATTGTTGGATGGTGCCTGTACTACAATAAAATATATAACCTCTAGAAATGATAGTCTGACTAATTATAGGCGTAGTAATGCGGTCAAAGTCCATAATTGTGCTAATGGCAACAGCCTTAATAACGGTTGGCGCTAATGCTGCTAGCTTGGTTTATACGCCCGTCAATCCCAGCTTTGGTGGCAGTCCGTTGAATGGCAATATGCTACTGAATAAGGCTGAAGCCCAGAATGATTATGTTGATCCTGACTTGATTGATGAAGCGAATGCTTTGGAAGATTTCAATGATCGTTTACAACGGGCACTATTGACGCGGTTAACTCGTGCTGTCACTAGTAGCATTGTTGACGAAGCGGGTAATTTGATAGAAGGTGAAACTGAAACCTCAGATTTTATCATTTTTGTAGATGATCTTGGTGACGGTTCAATGAGTGTCACAACAACTGATAAAGCGACGGGTGAAACTACCCAGTTTTTTGTTGATGTAGCTGAATAAGATAATAGATAGTCCATATGATTGCCGTTGAGTAGTATAAGTTAAGTGGTAGAAATGGAGCGAGAAAAGAGGGATGAATAGACATACAATTACCAAATTCTGCTTTATCATAGCTATGTCTATTACCTTAGTATGTTGTTCAAATTACTCTGTCGTAGAATCCGGCAAAGAAAAATTGCTCGGCCCGCGCCCTGGCGAGCCCGCCTGGGAGGTCAAAAGCCAAACCCATGAAGACTTAATTAGTTTACCCAAGCCTAAGGGAAAAATAATTGCCAGCACTTATGGTTTTCGCGATCAGACGGGGCAGTACAAGCCCCAGCCTTCTAACAGCTTTTCGACAGCGGTATCCCAGGGAGCCAATGCCATACTAATTAAGGCACTTAAGGATTCTGGTTGGTTTATTCCCATCGAACGAGAAGGACTGCAGAATTTACTAACTGAACGCAAGATTATTCGGGCCGGTTTAAAGAAAACGATGCGTGATATACCGCCACTGGTGGGCGCTAGTGTCATGCTAGAAGGCGGTATTATTGGTTATGATACAAATATTAAGACTGGGGGAGCTGGGGTAAAGTACTTTGGCATAGGGCCTTCTGAACGTTATTTAGTTGACCAGGTTACCGTTAGTATAAGAGCTGTTGATATCTATTCAGGTAAGATTATCAATACTGTAGTGGTTTCAAAAACCATCGTATCACAGGAGGTTAGCGCGGGGGTTTTCCGTTTCGTCAAATTCAAGCGGCTGCTTGAGATGGAGGCCGGCTATACTCGAAATGAACCTGTGCAGTTAGCATTAGTGGATGCCATCGAAACGGCGGTGATTAGATTAATTGTCAGCGGTTTGAATAATAATTTATGGGCATTGGCACAACCCAGAGATATGTCTGATCGTATCATCCGCGAGTATACTGATTTTAGTGATCAAAATGCGCGTATGAAAGCTCGCGAGCTAGCGACAGAACGTATGAGGCAGGGTGCTCAAGCTGTTGGTGGCGGTCCCATTGTATTAGAGGCAAAACCCTTCACGGCGAAACAACATGTTGGCGGTACTTATACACGGGCTAAGCACCCAGAACATGTAGTAAAGGCCAAGAAAGTTGCTGTTGCACCGGCTTCCCGTCGGGGTAAGCTAAACAAGCGTACTAAACTATCCACGCCGGTTGTTGCAATGGCTAAGTCGATGCCTGATGCGGCAAAAAATCAAGCTGTGACCATGAACTTAAGTGGGGCTAAACCACCGGCTTCCTTAGGCAAGGCATCTTCTCCTGTAGCTGTTTCCAAATTAGCGAAAGTAACAAAAAACACTAAAAAAGAGATTAATAGGTCAAAGTCTTCACCAGTTAGATCGCCTGATATTATATTAAATGATCAGGCAGAGATATCGGATATTGATATTTACAACGTATCCTATTTGAATAGAAGAGTCGGTGGATATTATGCGATTCAGCTGATGAGCAGCCAAAAAGTAATGGACCTCGTTGAATTCATGTCAAATCAAGATATTAATCGCAACGATATTAGATACATTAGTTATGAAGTTAAAGGTGATGATCGTTACGGGCTGCTTTATGGTACTTTCGAAGATAAACATAATGCAATTAAAGCAATTCAATCGTTGCCAGAAAAGCTTAAGATACACCGCCCTTGGGTTCGCTCTGTGGGAGAGCAAGGGAACCTCTGAATACCGGCGAACTTTTGTTAAACCATACTAGTTTAAGAAAAAAAACCGCAATCTTTACCCCTTATCGTTTATTTCTGACCATCCACGTCAACTTGTGATTTATTTCTCATGTCTGTTGTATTTTAAACCACTTGACAACATAACAAATAGGTCTTTTCAAAAGCACATATCTACGATGTTAAGCGAGCTGTAAACTGCTAAATTAAAGAAAGGAGGCATTTATGTCTCTATCTCGTTATTTTACTGAGCTTGGGTTCACAAGTAACGGACATATCGGTATTTAGATGATGGGTTGGCACCGGTTATGCACGATAATTGGCTGAATTAAGAATATGAGAATGACGCAGTTTACTTAATGTAAGGCAGCGTAAAGTATCGGAAAAGATATGAATTCAAGAAAGTTGCTAATGATGACGGCGGGCGGATTTTTTCTAACAATGCTCGTTACACTATTTTTTGTAGAGTCGCCTTTTGAAGAACAGGCTGTTATAAGAGAAAAAATAGCAATTGGCAGCAACAATATCCATCAGCCTAAAGCCGTTGTTCAAACGGCGCAATTAGATCCTGTTATCAAACACAAACAACAGGTTATTATTAAAAAAGGTTTACCGACAAATATGAATGGTGAAAATGCCGCTGATTCAGTTAGTAATACCGAATTTTTAAGTGCTAGTGGTAATATAGTACCTTGGGGACGACTAGATTCGGCCCTTTCTACTGCTCCAGACCTTTTAGAAGATGAAATTGAGTTTAAGCAAGCTATCTCTTTTCGCCGAGAGGCGTTAACTGATTTGCCCATTGGTAAAGTGCTTGAACTAGAGTTAACTCACCACCGTTCGGTATCGGCTGTAGTAAAGAATAAACGTATTTTTACTAACGGAGATATCAGCTGGGGCGGACATTTGGAAGGTTATGGTGATCGATATCCCGTTGTTATTACCGTCGGCAAAAAATCTTCGTTTGGTACGATAACAACACCAGAGGGTGAATTTGCTCTTGAGGTATATGGAGATAACGGCTGGATTTATGAAAAACCCGATATGAGTCAATTTATTGATACCACGGAAAGCGATGTGCTAATACCGGGTATTGATGACAATGATGCGGGCTAGAGTATAGCGAATATTTTATTGAGTTAGGGTATTACTAATAGTTCATGGCAAAGGATTGTCCTCAAACTAATACTGAGGAATGCGTCATGTATAGCTTCAAACAGTTGTTAAAACAGGCCGCTTTATTAACTTTTCTAGTTGTTGGCATTTGGGCGCCATCTGCCTATGCGGTGACGGTCGACATTTTACTGTACTATACGCCAGGTTTTGCCAGCCGCTATAATGGTGAGCCTGAGACTCGTATTAATCAATTGGTAGCTGTTACAAATCAGGCTTATCAAGACAGCGGTTTAGATATAGAAATCCGTATTGTTCATTCTCTTCAAGTTAATTATCCTGATGGCGGAAATTCCGGAACTGCGTTAAGAGATATGACGACTAGCCAGCATGCTGCCTTTAGTCAGACCGCCGCATTACGTGAACAGTATGGTGCTGATATGGTAATGTTGTATCGCCCTTATAAGAATGATCACGCTAGCTGTGGTGTCGCTTGGCTGGGTGGCTGGAATGCCAACGGCAATATGTCTAATTCTGTTGGCTATATGTTTAGCCATGTATCTGCAACGCTTTGTGGTGACTATGTAACAGCCCATGAATTGGGACACAATATGGGGTTGCACCACTCTCGACGACAAGCTCCTGGCGGGGGCACTTTGCACTACGCTACGGGGTATGGGATAGATAACAGTTTTGTGACCATCCTTGCTTACCAAAGCGCATTTAATGTCAACTACTGGACAGGTAAACTTTATAAGTTTGCCAGTCCGAATTTGACTTGTAACGGACATCCCTGCGGTATCGATTCTTCTGATACTAGTCAGGGGGCAGATGCGGTTAAAGCACTAAACATAACTGTTCCGCAGATTGCGAATTTTTATGAAGAGAAAATTGATAGCGGAAAAGACACGGACGGCGATGGTGTTAAAGACGATGATGACAATTGTCCTCAAGTTGCTAACCCCGACCAAGCCGATAGCGATGGTGATGGTATAGGCGATGCCTGCGACTCTGACAATGGGGGTAATGATGATGGCGATGGTGATGGTGTGCCTGATGACGAAGACAACTGCCCAACAGTTCCTAATGCTGATCAAGCTGATGAAGACAACGATGGCATCGGAGACGTCTGTGATGATGATGAACCGAGTGAAGTTCGGGCAGCACGCCTGGCGATGGAAACTGCTGAGCAGGAGATGAATGACGCGGGGGCTGATCTGGCTAATGCATTAACAGCGCTGGAATCAGCGGAGCAAGCTTACGAAGATTCAAAAGATGCTATCGATGCTGTTGAAGAAGAGATTGATGCGTTGGATGAGGAGTTAGATGATGCCAAAGATCTGCGTGATCGACTCAGTGATGAATATCGCGATGCGCTCAGGAAATCACGTAATGATAGTTCAATAGACGTTGAAGGACCGAAAGCGCGGTATGAAGAAGCTCAAGCGGATTTCGAGGCAAAAGAATTGGCAGTAGAGGAAGCCGAAGAACGCCTAGATGAGGCAAAAGATGCTAAGCTGGTTGCGCGTACGGCGCGAAGTGATGCCAAGGGCGACGTGCGAGAAGCTAGACGCCCGTTTAGTAGTAAGAAACGTGAGTTTAATAGCGCAACCCGGGCTTACGAGAGGGCATACGATCGTTATAAAAGAGGAGACGACGCCGGTGATGATAGCCAAGAGGCTGACAGCGTTAGTGTTGAATAATGGTATCCACTTAGTTTTAACGCTTGGCTAGTGCTGACTTGCTCTTAATCTTGGGCTGAGCTGAAGTTTAACGACCCAAAATATCGAAAGGTTAGCAGTTTTAGTAGGCAGTTTGTCTTTCAGTGTGGTTAATTGCAATTTTACACATATACTAAAGTGATAAGTGAAAAAGTTGTATGAAACACATTGAGTGTCACCGATGATCAAAACAGTTGCTCATAAGGTAAAGTCTCATACTTATTTAGATTATATCGCCGTATTGCAGATTTCTAATGAGGATGATTGTGACGGGCTTGATGTCGCATCTGTGCTAGAGGATGTAACCCATACGGTATATGTCTGTAAACAAGCGCGGACTTTAGAGCAAGCCAGTCAGATATTGTCATCTGAATCGATTGACGTCTGTGTACTGTTAGAGCCAACAAATGGTGATGATGGCTTTGTCGACAGCGTTTGCCAGTTAGCCGAACAGCTGGGCGACAAGGTACCCATAGTTGCGGTTAATCATGCCAGCCCAACTGAAAATTCAGCGCCCACCCGATGTCATATCATCTTCGATAAAATTTCATATAGTTCTGTAAATTCACAGAGTTTGGCGCGAACTATTTTCAATGCGGTCAGACTAAAAAAATGTGAAATAGCTTCGCTAGAAGCGATAAAAACACAAGCTACTTTTTTTAGCAGTTTGTCACACGAACTTCGTACACCATTGAATGCGGTTATTGGCTTTTCGAATAGGTTACTTAAAAAATCTGGTACATCGTTCAGTGAATCTGATATCAAGAGCTTAAACTGTATTCACCGGAATGGTAAAACACTGCTCAATGCGATTAACGAACTGCTGGAATTGTCAAAAGCAAGATCGATGAAAATCAATCTCTTTTTAGAAAAGTTTGATGTGAATGATCTCATGGAAGAAGTGATAAATCGTCTTTCGGTTATTGCGGATGAACACAATCTTTATCTAGAACTATGTAAGATCGAGCAGTCAATTACGATAAAGTCGGATTGGCAACGGCTAAGCCAGGTTTTAGTGAATCTTGTTTCTAATGGAATAAAATATACTGAAGTAGGGGGAGTTACTTTATCTGCTAGCCAGGTACATGATGCCAAAAAAGGTGATTGTATTCTTTTTAAAGTTAAAGATACTGGGATAGGTATTGCAGAACAGGATTTAGAAGCTATTTTTGATGAATATCAAACAGTCGATTCAAAGATTAACAAGAAGGTAGATAGCACAGGCTTAGGTCTACCACTTACAGCGTTGATCGTCGACACACTGGATGGCGAACTTAATGTGGAAAGCGCGTTAGGTGAGGGGAGTGTCTTTACCGCCCTTATTCCGCTGTCAGCGGCAGTGGAATAGACTATTTATTTGCAAATCTGTAGTAAAACTACAAAAACCTTGTTGCTGTATTAAACCACCTAACGAATAAGAACAATGCTTAGGACGTGACTAGTAAAAAAATCGGCCAGAGTGGTTTTAAAATGCGACCGATGTAATAAAAATATACTAGAAATTGATCAAAAAATCTTCCTTTTCTAATTTTTCGCTAATTCTAAAGCCGGTTTTAGCCTGTACCCCAACGTCTAAAATTGCCTTTTTCTTATCAACTGACTGATTGGACAATAGTGGATTTTTGAGATATATATCCGCGGCTCAGCTTAAATTTTTATTTTTGCACTGTTTTGGTGAATATTTATTACGATGTCGTTGACGCTAAATTTATTATCTGAGAGACTGATTTTTCTCTTTCTTGCGTGCCTATTATTCGCATTTAATCATCTGATTGGTAAGAGTTTGTATCAAAACTACCAAAAATAGCTCATATTTTTACAGCCATTGGGGAAGTGGCTTTTTGCCATCAGTTTTAGTTATTGGCGGAATGAATAGTGGGTTTTGCAAGCGGGGAAACATAACGTGCGGTGCACAATACACTTGTACTGTAGCCAATTGATTTCGATAAAATTAAAACAATTTAAGTAGGTTGACTATGACAAAAAGGATTTATGCTATCGGCGAAAGGCCACCGTTGGGCCATGTACCAGAACAAATGCATGCGTGGTTAGTTAGGCCTGAACGTTTCGGTGAGCCTCTACAAGCCTTTCAGCAGGAAGTTATCGATGTGCCATCAATAGCAGATGACGAAGTACTGGTTTACGTTATGGCGGCTGGAGTAAATTATAATAATGTTTGGGCGGGGTTAGGTCATCCAATCAATGTCATTGGGATTCGCAATAAACTGGGTGAGCCTGAAACCTTTCACGTTGGTGGTTCTGATGCATCTGGTATTGTTTACAAGGTCGGAAAAAATGTAACGAATGTTAAGGTGGGTGATGAAGTCGTGGTTCATTGCGGTACCTGGGCGTCAGATTGTCCTAGCGTTAAGCGGGGAGATGACCCAATGTATTCGCCAACCTTTAAAATATGGGGTTATGAAACAAATTACGGTAGTTTTGCACAGTTTACACGTGTTCAGGACCATCAATGTTTGCCAAAACCGAAGCATCTAACCTGGCAGGCGGCAGCTTCTTATATGTTGGTTGGTGCTACTGCCTACCGTATGTTAATGGGGTGGCAAGAGAATCAATTGCGGGAAGGCGATGCCGTCTTGATATGGGGTGGTGCTGGTGGTTTAGGTTCTATTGCTATTCAGATTGTTCGCACATTAGGGGGCCGGCCAGTCGTTGTTGTTTCTGACAAAGAAAAGTTTGACCATTGTTTGTCGCTTGGCGCGGTTGGTTGTATTAATCGAAACGATTTTTCTCACTGGGGACAGTTACCTGATCTAAATGATGCTAAGGCTTATGGCGAATGGCTAAAAGGAGCCAAAAGCTTTGGTAAGGCATTTTCGGATGCGTTAGGTGAAAAACGCAGTGCTGATATCGTATTTGAGCACCCGGGTGAGTCAACTATCCCGACATCTATATTTGTCTGCAAAACAGGGGGGATGGTAACAATCTGTGCAGGCACTACAGGGTATAACGCTAATGTCGATTTACGGTATTTATGGATGCGGCAGAAACGTTTTCAGGGTTCGCATTTTGCCAACGATGAACAGTGTGCGGCCTTGAACGATTTGGTGATCGAGGGACGTGTTGACCCATGTTTATCGCAAACGTTTACCTATGAAGAATTACCTTTGGCCCATCAACTGATGTACGAAAACAGGCATCCCGCGGGTAATATGGCGATATTGGTCGGCGCCACGGAGCGTGAACGTGCTCACTCAGACGGGGCGGAAGTAGCAGCTGAAACTTAATTCAGTTATGCCATCACAATATGACGGTTCAGTTATGGCTAGTCACACTAACACTAGTCACGATAGGACAGTAGGAGGTTAGATCTGACTGGGTTTCATTACCTGGTCAGGTAAAACCTGCTGTTTTGTATCTGTTTGTCTCAGCTGTTATTTAAGTACCAGTGTTGCTTAAACGCTACCAATATTCTAGACAGCTATCTGAGAGGAAAGAAGCGTTATTTGCTTAGTTGGTGAATTTGCTAAGGTTAGCTGTTGGCAATATCGCTGGTGCATACATAGGTCATATATAGGTACGCATACATATATAAGTACAAATACATAGGTACACAAACAATATAGATACGTAGTTATGCGCATGACAATAGCTACGCGCATAACAAGTAGTTGCATAAGCAGGTACATAAGATTTAAGTGAATATGAAAGGATTTATATAGCGATGAAAACGACGTTAACAGAAGGTGACGCTTTGCCTATCGTTGAGCGATTGAGTAAAAGCAACAAGCATTATGATAGCATTTATCCGGGTGACAGCTCTTCACGCCAGCCCGTTCACACTGTGTATGGTGGCGCCAATCTTTTTAAAGCGGCGGCGGCAAAAAAATTGGGGGGGATAGCTTTGCGTAACCTTGAAAGTTACGCACCCAATTTTTGTACCCTTGCACATATTTTAAAATTTCCTGGTGCGGAAAGTCTGCCAACTAAGCCCGACGAAATTCAAGCTCTCACCCAATCTATCGAAAAAGATGAAAAGGCTATGCGGGTAAGTTATCCGTCAGCTTGGCTAGCGTATACGGTTTACAAAAGGGTAGTTGACAAGTTGCAGCAAGAGCCCATCGAAGATACTCGTATTGATTTTGAAGATGGCTACGGCAATCGTCCCGATGAAGAGGAAGATAATCACGCTCTGCAAGCCGCTAATGAAGTCGCTCAAGGGATGGTAGATCGCACCTTGCCGCCTTTCATCGGTATTCGTATTAAAACGTTTACCGAAGAATGTCGAGTGCGAGGGGTACGAACACTGGATCTGTTTTTGACTCAGTTATTGAGTAAAACAGGTGGCAAATTGCCAGACAATTTTGTCGTTACTTTGCCGAAAGTTGTCAATGCTGGTCAGGTAACTGCGCTAGCTGAACTCCTAGATATTATTGAGGATAGACATCAGCTCAAAAATGGCAGTATAAAAATTGAGATTATGATTGAAACACCCCAGTGTATTATTGATGAAGAGGGTAATAATGCGATTATCCGATTCGTTAAAGCTGCCGCAGGTCGTTGTCGGTCAGCCCATTTTGGTACCTATGATTACACTGCCAGTGTCAACATTACCGCCGCCCACCAGAAACATACCCACAGTGCTTGCGATTTTGCTCGCTTGGCCATGCAAGTAGCGTTGGCTGGTACTGGTGTGACAATTAGCGATGGCGCCACCACGAGTATGCCAATTGCACCCCACAAACCCACCGCTGATACGCCCCTGACAATTCAGCAAACGCTAGAAAATCAACAGGTGGTATCTGATGCCTGGAAATTGCATTTTGACAATATTACCCATTCTTTAGTCCATGCTTATTATCAAAGTTGGGATTTAAATCCCGCTCAGTTACCTATCCGTTATGCGGCGGTTTACTATTTTTTCTTAACTGGCTTAGAAGACGCGTCTCATCGTCTGAAACAATTTTTGAATAAAGCTGCTCAGGCTACCCTGTCGGGTAATACATTTGATGACGCTGCGACGGGCCAGGGGCTATTAAATTTCTTTTTGCGAGGCATTGCATGTGGTGCCATCACTGAAGATGAAGCTCTTGCCACAGGTATTACTATCGATGAACTGCGCTCCAGATCGTTTGTGCAGATCGTGGCAAATAGAACGGCGAAATAGGAGCACAAAGGATGTCGATATCGGAAAATTTGTCGCTGGCAACGGAACTATTAGAGGAAGCTCAAACGGTAGTTGATGCCGGTTATCGTTATCTTAATGAACAGTGCGGTACGGACGGAAAATTCTCGAGCAAAAGACTAGATGACCATCAGCTGGCTTGTTATGAGTTGGCTTACGCGTCAGCTGAACTGACGGCGGCGAAAAGTGGTTTAGATTATGCCGCCAAGGTTCGTCAACAACAGGCAGACTATAGTGGTGCCCTGTTAGAAGAAGCCTGTGCCTTAGTTTTTTCTGCCGAAGCTGTTAACAATACGCGTACGCGTTTAAGTACGCGGCGGCAGGACTTTGGTACCAGTACCAAACTACTTGATGAGACCTTGCTCAGCGAGCGTACTGACCAGTTTTGTCGTATGCAATTGAGTGCAGATAATCTTAGTCAGTTGGGCAAACGATGTCTCGAGCGACCAGGCTTTACTGGTGCGTACAATCTGCCAGATGACAAAGAAATGATTCGTGATACCTTTCATCAGTTTGCTTACGATGTTGTGAAGCCTTTGGCGGAAGAGATTCACACCAAAGATTTGATTATCCCGGACGAAATACTAAATCCGTTAACAGAGTTAGGAGTCTTTGGCTTATCCATTCCACAAAAATATGGCGGACTTCAGCCTGATGATCGTGAAGATAATCTAGGCATGATCGTGGTAACAGAAGAGCTATCTCGCGGTTCCCTTGGTGGTGCTGGTAGTTTAATTACCCGCCCTGAGATTATGGCCCGTTCCTTATTGAAAGGCGGTACTGACGCGCAAAAGAGCTACTGGTTACCGAAATTAGCAGTAGCAGAGCCCTTATGTGCTATTGCTGTAACTGAACCAAATTATGGTTCAGATGTTGCTCAGATGCGTCTTAAAGCGACTAAGTGTGATGGCGGATGGTTGCTGAGCGGAGAAAAAACCTGGTGTACCTTCGCTGGCAAAGCGGGAGTCTTATTAACGCTAGCACGTACTGACCCCGATCTTAGTAAAGGGCATAGGGGATTGACTCAATTTATTGTCGAAAAGCCCAGTGATAACGGCCATGAGTTTAGTCACACCCAGGCTGAAGGCGGCACCATTTCAGGCAAAGCGATTCCCACTATCGGCTACCGCGGCATGCATTCTTATAATGTCTTCTTTGATAATTACTTTGTTCCTGATAGTCACGTGGTAGGAGAAGCCGACGGCGTTGGCAAAGGATTTTATTCCACCATGGCAGGCTTTGCTGGCGGTCGTATTCAAACTGCAGCGCGAGCCTCTGGTGTCATGCAAGCAGCTTATGAACAAGCGGTGACCTATGCGCAAGAACGAGTTGTTTTTGGTAGCCCAATAGCGGATTATCAACTGACTCTCGTTAAAATTGCTAAGATGGCTACGCTCATTATGGTTTGCCGTCAATTTACCTATGCCGTCGCGCGTTTAATGGATGAGAAAGCTGGGCAGATGGAAGCCTCATTGGTTAAGCTGTTCGCGTGTAAATCCAGTGAATGGATCTGCCGAGAAGCGATGCAGATTCACGGCGGTATGGGCTATGCTGAAGAATCCGCTGTCAGTCGATACTTTATTGATGCAAGAGTGCTTTCTATATTTGAGGGCGCGGAAGAAACGCTCGCTTTGAAGGTTATTTCAAAGGCGTTGGTGGAACAAGCGGTGTCGACTAACTGTTAATGTCTTACTTCACTTAGTGCTTAATTTTAGTGCTTAATTTGGGGAATAAACGTTGTGAATATCAATATACCAGCTCAGCAGCCACTAGCCGATAATGACAATATCTCGCTGTCGGATGTACATCGGCCTCAGTATGGGCGCTATCTTGAGGAGTATGTGCCTGGTCAGATCTTTGTACACCCTAGAGGATATACTTTCAGTCGCGCGGCCATGGATGTTTTTGCTCGCACGTTTATGCAGTGCAATCCGTTGTATATTAATTCTGAATTTGCCAAAACAACAGGTTTCCCGTCTACCCCTGCCTCGCCTCAGATGGTATTTAATATTGTCTTATCGTTAGGTGTACAAAATGATTCGGAGAAAGTAATCGCTAATCTCGGCTATTACAATGCAAGATTTCTCCGTCCTGTCTATGAAGGCGATACTGTTACCGCAATGACGTTGGTAACGGACCGCAAGGAGCGAGGAAAAGACAAGCCGGGTATTGTCACCATTAGAACCCTGGGTTTAAATCAGCGTAAGCAAGTTGTATTGCAATATGAACGTAAGTTGATGGTAGCCTATCAAGGGGATCGGTTACCTACGACACCGATTCCTCCTAATCAAGCGTCTCCGCAGTTTCCCTGGCAAGAAACGCCTACATTGAGCTTACCGAGCTCGACCTTAGACTGTGTTAATACTCGTTCTAGTGCGTTGACGGGATGGAATACCTATGGTGAGCACTTTAAAGAAGGACAGATTATTATTCACAATAATGGTCGGTCAATTACTGATGAGCATCTTGCTTTAACTTACTTAACAGGGAACACCCACCCGTTACATTTTGATGCAGTGTATAGCCAGGGCTTATCTGGGCAGATGAGTGGTAAACCTATTGTATACGGTGGTCTAGTGTTTGCGTGGCTTGATGGTCTGGCTAGTCGTGATTTGAGTGAAAATGCTATTTGGGAACTTGGCTTTACCGAAGGCTACCACACACAACCTGCGGTGTCTGGCGACACCGTATCAGCGATTAGCCGTGTGTTGGCCAAAGTTGATGCGCCAGGTGAATTGGCCGCTCTGTATGATATGGTGACTATCCAGTTTATCGGCGTAAAAAATATAACTGCTAATCAAGCATTAGATAAGCATGGCGCCAGTCTGTTTATTAAAGAAAATGATAAAAAAGCGCTGGGGCAGGCCAAAATACCGGATAAAATATTTGAAATAGAGCGTCAGCTTCTTATTCGTCGTCAAGCATAGCGTTAAGGTACCTATTATTATGACAGTCGTTAAGCCGCCTACTGATAAGCAACATCAGTTAAAAGACAAGGAAGGTCAGCTCACTAAAGATAGACCCTGGATTTTTAGGACCTACGCAGGCCATACCAACGTAAAGGAATCTAACGAACTCTTCAAACAGAATTTAGCCAAAGGTCAGACGGGCTTATCAATTGCCTTTGATCTAGCAACACAGTGTGGTTATAGCTCTAATGAGGATATTGCAAAGCCAGAAATTGGTAAAGTTGGCGTACCTATTAATACGCTAGACGATTTTCACCAATTATTTGCCGACTTGCCCATTGAAGAGATTAATACATCAATGACCATCAATGGTACGGCGATGTGGCTGTTAGCGCTCTACATCGCGATGGCCGAAGAACGGGGGCAAGACGTTAGTAAACTGCGCGGCACGACACAAAACGATATTATTAAGGAATTTTTAGCCCGCGGTACTTATGTATTTCCACCAAAGGAGTCTATGTCGTTGACGGTGGATATGTTTGAGTATTGTCTGCAGCGTCTGCCTAAGTTTAACCCATCAAATGTATGTTCCTATCATTTGCAAGAAGCTGGGGCGACACCCACGCAAGAATTAGCTTATTCGTTAGTGACGGCCATCACGTTGTTAGATGCCATTAAGGTGCGGGGCTGCTTTTCTCAGGAAGATTTTGAACGCTGTGTTGGACGCGTATCATTTTTTGTCAATGCTGGTATGCGCTTTGTTGAAGAAATGTGTAAGATGCGTGCGTTCGTGGAACTGTGGGATGAGATTTGTGTCGAGCGTTATCAAGTCCAAAATCCCAAACACCGTTTGTTTCGCTATGGTGTACAGGTTAATTCGCTAGGTTTAACAGAGGAGCAGCCAGAAAATAATGCTTGGCGTATCTTGATTGAAACATTAGGTGTTACCCTAAGCAGAAAAGCAAGATGTCGCGCGTTGCAGTTGCCGGCGTGGAATGAAGCATTGTCATTGCCTAGACCATGGGATCAACAATGGTCGTTGCGACTTCAACAAATTCTTGCTTATGAAACTGACTTATTGGAGTATCCGGATTTATTTGATGGTTCACCTGTAATCGAGTCAAAAGTTGATGAATTAAAACAAGCTGCCCGGGAAGAGATAGACCATATTATGTCTATGGGGGGCGCGTTACAGGCGGTGGAATCGGGCTACATGAAATCTCAGTTAGTCTTGTCGCAAATGGCAAGAATGAGCCGGATTAATACTAATGAACAAACGATTGTTGGCAAGAATCGTTGGACTGACGGTATTCAGTCACCGTTGATAAATGATAATGATGGTGGCGTTTTTAAAGTTGATACCAGCATGGCTGCTGCCACGTTAGAAAGCTTGCAAAAGACCTTAGACAATCGAGATGAAGACGAGGTCTCAGCAGCATTA
>JANQMK010000155.1 GCA_028280085.1 Pseudomonadales bacterium | reverse complement strand
GGAAGCATACCTTATGATGGGGGCTAGCGTAAGGGGCTGTCAGCACTAACCGAAATAAACGTGCTAGCATATTACACCTAATTAACGCAGTACCACGCTGAACAAATAGAGGTCTAAAAAAACGAATACTGATAAAGTGGCAGCAAGGAAACCGTTCATATATCAATCAACACAGACTGATCTGTGAGCTTTTCAAACAGTACATCGCACTATCAATATCGGTGTTTAGCTAGCAATGTTAGACAAACCAACAAAATACCTACTTAAAAAAGGACAAGCTATTTATGGAAAGTACACAGTTATTTAACTTAGCGGGAAAAGTCGCCCTCGTTACCGGCGCTAGTCGTGGTATTGGCGAAGCCGCTGCCACAATACTGGCTAAACAGGGCGCACACGTGGTGATATCCAGCCGCAAGCTTGAAGGCTGTGAAGCAGTTGCCGGCCGCATCATAGAGGCTGGGGGCAGCGCCGAGGCCTTCCCTTGTCACATTGGTGATCTAGACCAAATACAAGCCATTACGGATCATATAAAAACGAAACACAATCAGCTGGATATTTTAGTGAATAACGCGGCAACTAATCCGTATTTTGGCCCCATACTTGATACCGACCTTGGTGCTTATGAAAAAACGGTTGACGTAAACATTCGCGGTTATTTCTTTATGAGCATTGCTGCTGCCAAAATCATGCAAGCGGGTGGCGGCGGTTCAATTATTAATATCGCTTCAATCAACGGTCGGTCACCAGGCCCATGGCAAGGCGTGTATTCCATAACTAAAGCGGCAGTCATTAACATGACTCAAGCCTTTGCCAAGGAATGTGTCTCAGACAACATTCGTGTTAACGCTATCGCACCGGGCTTGACCGCTACCAAATTAGCGGGTGCCATTGTTGATGACGCCAATATTCTATCGACCATTCCTATGGCTCGCGCCGCCCAACCAGAAGAAATGTGTGGAGCGATACTGTATTTAGCATCATCTGCCAGCAGCTATTGTACTGGGTCGGTGATAACGGTTGATGGTGGTCTATTAGCATAATAACTGATGATTAAGTTTTAGTGCAGTTTATGGCGTAACTTGCCATTGCGAAATCGCTGACTTAGCACGATCATTCAAGGGACGTGGCACCAAACCACTCGGGGAAAGCGTCACTAAAAATAAAGCACCGTCTGCCATGGGCAAATAAGTGGCATTGCCGTAGGTGACATCTAACCAAGGGATGATATCTCGGTATTCATGCAAGACCGACCACAAGTCCAATGCTGATTGTGCTTGCCGCACGGCAAACACCGAGCGCGGGGACGCTTGTTCCTGCTCTAATGACAGGTAACGGCCACTAATACGATCGAGACGATAGACAGGCGCCAAACCTAAAGCTGCTGCATCGGCATGCCACTTGAAAAGCCGCACATCAAGTTGCCATTGATCGCCAAAGATATTGTATTCACTCTCTCTGCCATCGGCATCTACCAGTGTGGCCAGAAACTTCTGCGGTGCGATATTTTTAAAACTAATAGTCGCGATCGTTTGTTCTGAGCTCAGTGTCTTGTAACTCAGTAAGTCCAACACCGACAGTATTAAAAAAAAAGCCAGCGCTAGACACAAAAAACCGAGATTACCACGCAACCAACCTTGCAGCCAACGGGGCGGCAACAGCATATAAAATGCCGTGGCAATTAATACTAACCCAACAATGACAACTCCAATCACAAATATGCTGTAGAGCATTTACATTGGCCTATTCATATCGTTAACCAAATAGATCGTTGCTAAAAGGCAACCTTGCTTTTTTTTCTCAATGAACTCAACCGCCTGCAAGAGTTTATCACGTCAGCGAGATAAATGTAGAGAAGTAATATGAACGATGAACGCCCTCAAATAGAGCAGATTTTTAATGTTAGGCCGTTAAATTGTCTACTAATAAGCACAGCAACTATTTTAGAGGACTATCTATTTTAGAGTTAGCTTTCACAGTATTAACATAGCGCTGAATAAGCTGGCCAGATATTGAGAATGGCGGGGGTATTGAAGGCAAGTTTTCATAATGAAACCAGTCAGCAGCTACAATTTCTTCACCGTCGACCACGATATCACCACTATCATATTCCGCATGAAAACCTAACATCAATTGATGAGGAAAAGGCCAGGGTTGGCTAGTGATATAATGTAAGTTTTTTACCTTTACGCCTACCTCTTCTAACACTTCACGATGCAAACAGTCTTCCACTGATTCACCAGCTTCGACAAATCCGGCTAATGTGCTGTACATCCCTTCGGGGAAGTGGGGACTGCGCGCCAACAACATGGTATTACCACGGGTAACCAACACAATAATGCAAGGTGCAATCTTAGGATAAAAAGTAAGATCACACGCCTGGCAATGCCGAGCCCGATCAGATTCATGAGGTAGTGTCGGTTTACCACATGCGCCACAGTATCGCGAATGGTTGTGCCAATCAATCAGCTGTTTGCCACGAGCAATAACAGTAAATTGAGTGATATCAAGACTAAACAGTAAGCTGCGTAGATGTTTAAAGCGATAAACAGTATGTTCAATAACGCAACTCACTTCGAGCGCAACACACATGTTTTCACCCAACTCACCTAAATAATGCTCTGCTACAACATCTATAGGTAACCCACTAAGTTCATCATGTGTTAAAGGCCGCCACTGGACATGCTTCTCCACTAAACTCAGCAGCAATCCATCACAATAAACATAATAGAGTTTGTTGGTACTGTTATCTGGATGAGGGGCAATCTGTCCGGGCTTAAAGATCTGCGTATTCACAACACCGTGTTTAATAACTATGGTTTACTTAAAATACCTACGTTTACTTTAAATCAGTAGTGGTTTTAGTGGTATTGATAAAAAGCTTATAATAACAGTTTATGCCACGTTACTTTTATCTAGGTTACTTTTATCTAGGTTACTTTTATCTAGGTTACTTTATCTAAGTTACTCTATACAGTCAGTAGCTGCTTTACCAGTAGCTGCTTTACACTGTTTTAGTTTTATACGGCAAGCTTTTTTTGGTAATCACTACTAAGCGGCAGTTGAGTAGCCTAATGCTATCAAGCTTTCATCGGCAATGTCTAGAATCTTATCATCAGTGTCTTTATTAACCGCAATTTCGTCAAGGTAGTATTCGATACTAATGATCGCATCGGCAAAGGTCTCCAACATATGTTGAATCGCGCCAATATCATCATTCTTCAACAAGCTCTTCTCTACAAAACTAATGCAGGACTCGCAGATAACAGAAGCTCGATCTAAACCTAATACCACAAGCCCACCACGAACACCATTTAGTGAGGTGTTAACATTGGCGATATGTACCTTATCAAACCGCGCTTCGGCATATGAATTGAGCGCTCTTTTTACCAATGCAATCCCCGCCTGCGCCTCTCGAATTACCAGCATTTCCGCTTCTGCCAACTGATTAGATGCGATCATTTCCCGCTGAGCAGCAGCCCCAGGTTCGCTAGCACTACTCTCTAGCGCCGCATTAT
>JANQMK010000136.1 GCA_028280085.1 Pseudomonadales bacterium | reverse complement strand
GGTTATGGAAAGCAGCCGTTGAAAAAGCAGGCTCATTTGACGTAGACAAAGTTAGAGCCGCTTCGCCCAACATAGAGTTGACGACGGCGCCAGAAGGCTATGTAAAGATCCACCCCAATCACCATCTATGGTCTAGAACACGCGTTGGCTTAGCAAGAGCAGATGGGCAATATCAAGTGGTATTTGAAACAAAAGAGTTGATGGAGCCCGACCCATTTCCGAAAGGTTATCAGTAATTCGTTATATCGTCTTCTCGGATAAATCTTGTATCAGCAGTCTTGCTGTACCCAGTTGCAATAGTACCAACTTGCAATAGAACCCAGTTGCAACACCAGTTTCACCAATAGGCTTGCAACGAAGACTGCTGATAGAGCAATTGTAAAAGAACTTTTCAGTTCAACAAAAGTTAATAGGAAAATATCAATTCCTGTGTAAGAGGTCCGACCATGTTTTCTGACTATACCGCTTCAGAATTAGTATCGATATTTGCTATGCAAGGTTTTGCTGGACTGACCCTGTTCTCCGTCTTTTTGCTAATGGCATTAGGTCTAGCCATCATCTTCGGACAGATGGGTGTTATCAATATGGCTCACGGTGAATTTATGATACTGGGAGCCTATGTTACCTATCTCGTTTCAAATCTGTTTCCAGATTACATGCCTAGCCTATTTGGTATTTACTTTTTCTTCGCCATGATAGCCGCGTTTATTTGTGCCGCCGCACTAGGCGCGCTCGTAGAGTGGCTGATGATAAGACATCTATACCGACGCCCACTCGATACCTTATTGGCAACATGGGGGCTAAGTCTGATACTTCAGCAAGCCTACCGCAGCATTTTCGGTGCCAGAGAAGTCGGGGTCACCTTGCCCGATTGGCTGATGGGTTCAATTGCCTTAACAGATATGATCGAGATTCCTATCAACGGGCTGTTTGTCATGTTACTGACGGCACTCATTGCCTCTAGTGTCTTCGTACTCATGTTTCGTTCGAGTTGGGGCATACAGGTTCGGTCCGTAGTACAGAATAGGCCTATGGCAAGTGCTGTTGGCATTGATACAGAGAGAACAGACCGGATTACCTTTGCTCTCGGTTGTGGTATTGCCGGCATCGCTGGTGCTGCCTTTACCACTATCGGTTCAACCGGGCCCACTGCAGGTCAACTATATATTGTTGATACCTTTCTTGTCGTCGTTTTTGGTGGGGCGCAAAATCTGCTTGGCACTATTGCTTCCGCGTTCACCATCTCTCAAGCCCAGTCTACCATGGAATTTTTCTTGAGTGGCTCGATGGCAAAAGTGCTGACTCTATTAGTAGTGGTCATTATTTTAATGATCAGACCCGAAGGACTGTTCTCACTAAAAATGCGTCGATAATCAAGCAACATCGCCCGGAGATAATTATGCCCACAAAAGGTCTGAAATATTTACTACCCAAACCAGAACTCATCTATTTTCTTGTTTTGGCCTGTGTCATCTTTATGATACTACCCATCACTTTAGATATTTTTCGACTCAATCTGGTCGGCAAATATCTCACCTATGCTTTTGTCGCCGTGGGGCTCGTGTTGTGTTGGGGTTATGGTGGCATCCTCAGTCTAGGTCAAGGCGTTTTCTTTGGCCTAGGCGGATACTGCATGGCGATGTTTCTAAAACTAGAAGCATCCGATCCTGAAAGCACAGCCATTCAATCTACTCCAGGCATTCCGGATTTTATGGATTGGAATCAGTTAACGGAACTGCCATGGTTTTGGTTGCCTTTCAGCAGCTTCTCATTTGCAACTATTGCCGTTCTAATAGTTCCCACACTGTTTGCCTACATCATAGGTGTCGCAATGTTTAAGCGGCGAGTTGGGGGAGTCTATTTCGCAATAATCACCCGAGCCATCGCGTCCATTCTTACTATCCTTATTATCGGACAACAAGGTTACACAGGCGGCGTTAACGGTATAACAGATCTTCGCACCCTGCTGGGTTGGGATATTCGTACCGATTCCGCTAAATATATTCTGTACTACATTAACGGTATACTGTTATTTCTATGTCTCCTGTTTGCCCAGTTTATCCGTAAAAGCAAACTTGGTCGCTTACTTCTGGCAATGCGTGAGCGAGAGGATCGAGTTAGATTCTCCGGCTATGACGTAGCAAATCTAAAAATCTTCGTATTCTGTATTGCCGCCCTATTTTCTGCCATTGGCGGCGCAATGTTTACCTTACAAGTCGGTTTCATGTCACCGTCATTTGTTGGCATCGTGCCGTCCATTGAACTTGTTATCTTTTGCGCTGTTGGTGGAAGGATGTCAATTCTTGGAGCAGTATATGGCACGCTCATTGTTAACTATGCCAAGACAACATTCTCAGAGTCTTTTCCAGAGCTATGGTTATTCGCGATGGGCGCATTATTCATCGGCGTCGTTATGGCCTTTCCAAATGGTTTAGCCGGTGTCTACAAGGCTCACATTGAACCCAAGATAACCGCACTTATGGCCTCCATTAAACGCAACGGCGGTCTAAGCATTTCTCTATTAACCAATACAGCAAAACAATGAGGCAAAATACCTATGCCAATGGCTAAAGATTTCTTGTTAAACGTTGAAGGACTAACCGTCTCCTTTGACGGCTTTAAAGCAGTCAACGACTTTTCTTTCTATGTCGACGAAGGCGAAATACGCGTTCTTATCGGACCAAATGGTGCCGGCAAAACCACAGTATTAGATCTTATCTGTGGTAAAACGAAGGCCACATCAGGTTCTATTCGTTTTCGGCGCGATGAACTCACTAAAATGTCAGAACACGAAATTGTAAACGCCGGCGTAGGTCGTAAATTTCAAAACCCCTCTATCTACGAAGATCTAACCGTATTTGAAAATTTGGAAATTTCTTTTCCACGAGGTCATAGCGTCTTTGGCGCTTTAACCTTCAAACGCGATGCCGAGGTTGTCGATGCGGTACAACAAACAGCTGAAATGATCTTTCTAGCCGATAGTCTTGATAAAACTGCAGGCTTGCTAAGCCACGGTCAAAAACAATGGCTGGAGATTGGCATGCTGTTAATTCAGGACCCTGATTTATTAATGTTGGACGAACCCGTGGCTGGCATGTCGGTATCGGAAAGAAAAAAGACCGCAGAGCTACTTACCCGCATCGCTGACGGGCGCTCAGTTTTAGTCGTTGAACATGATATGCAATTTGTTGCTGATATAGCTGATCGCGTAACAGTAATGCATCAAGGGAAAATGCTATCGGAAGGTTCAATGGAAAAGGTACAAAACGACCCCAAGGTCATTGAAGTATATCTCGGTCACTAAAATTTAGAGGCTTTTTTGTTTGTTAGCTTATAGGAGTCAGTAGATCGTGTTCTCAATATCCAACTATCAAGTCTCATACGGGCAAAGTGAGGTGATTTCCAGCTTGAATTTAGCCGTGCAAGAAAAAGAGGTTGTGGCTGTGTTAGGGCGCAATGGCATGGGAAAAACTACGCTCATGAAATCAGTTGCTGGAATGATTCCTAGCAAAAGTGGTTCTGTAAAACTAAATGATATAGAAATTTCAAAGATGAAGAGCTTTGAACGGGTTAAACAGGGTATTGCTCTGGTGCCACAAGGCAGAATGATATTCAACACTATGACGGTACGAGAAAACATTCAGACCGGATTAACTACCACAAAGAAAAAGGACGTCCCGGATTATCTCTACGAACTATTCCCTGTACTAAAAGAAATGCGTTCACGCCGAGGCGGAAATCTATCAGGAGGACAACAACAACAACTGGCAATTGCCCGAGCTTTAGCAAGCGACCCAAAGCTGCTGCTGCTCGATGAACCAACAGAAGGTATTCAACCATCCATCATTCAAGAAATGGGACAAACACTAAAACGAATTCGAGACGAATTTGGCTTGTCAATTATTGTTTCTGAGCAGGTTTTAAGTTTTGCTCTAGATATTGCCGACCGCATCTTAGTTATTGAAAAAGGCAATATCGTGCGGGAAGAACTACGCGCATCAGTCGACGAAGAAAAAGTTGCCAGCTACTTATCAGTATAAGCTAGCAAAAAGCTGTATCCATCAAAACCAACAGGAGAACGCCATGACTGAAACGATTATTAAGATAGATTTAAGCCAATCACCCTACGAAAATGACAAAATTCATAATCGCTGGCACCCCGATATCCCAATGGTAGAAATGGTCGAGCCCGGAGATGACTTTATTGTCGAGTGCTACGACTGGACCGGCGGACAAATAAAAAATGATGACTCAGCAGAAGATGTGCGCGATGTCGATCTGAGTCAAGTACATTTCTTATCGGGACCAATTGGCGTTAAAGGCGCTGAGCCCGGAGATCTATTGGTCGTTGATATCTTAGATATCGGCGCATTTGACAGTAGCCAATGGGGTTTTAATGGCTTCTTCTCCAAAAATAACGGCGGTGGTTTTTTAACTGAGCATTTTCCTGAAGCGCAAAAATCAATTTGGGATTTCAACGGCATGTTTACCAAATCCCGACATGTACCGGGCGTAGAATTTGCTGGTTTAATCCATCCTGGACTAATCGGTTGTCTGCCATCAAAGGAATTGCTGAACGAGTGGAATACACGTGAAAAGGCACTCTACGATACCGATCCTAACCGAGTACCTGAACTAGCCACCTTACCCCAAGCAGATACCGCACACTTAGGCCGTATGAATGGCGAGGCCAGAAACATGGCAGCGGCGGAAGGCGCCCGCACTGTGCCGCCGCGTGAACACGGTGGTAATTGCGACATTAAAGACTTATCCCGTGGCTCAAAAGTTTATTTCCCGGTTTATGTCAATGGTGGTGGGCTATCTGTCGGAGATCTTCACTTTAGCCAAGGCGATGGTGAAATTACTTTTTGTGGCGCCATAGAAATGGCCGGCTGGATACACATGCGAGTCAATCTTATCAAAGACGGCATGTCAAAGTATGGCATTAAAAACCCTATCTTCAAACCAAGCCCAATCACCCCTAAATATGACGATTATCTTATCTTTGAAGGTATATCTGTCGATGAAGCTGGCGAACAACATTATCTTGACGTACACATTGCCTATCGCCAGGCTTGTCTAAACGCCATTGAGTATCTGACTAAATTTGGCTACAGCAAAGCCCAAGCTTACGCAATCTTAGGTACTGCACCCGTTCAGGGCCATATTAGTGGCGTGGTTGATATACCTAACGCCTGCGCCACTTTATGGTTACCCACCGATATCTTCGAATTTGACGTACAGCCAAATACCAATGGTCCGAATAAAGCGGTAGACGGCTCCATCGATATTCCATTAGCGCCAGATCTATAAAGGGAGCCTCGCCATGCCAGTATATGATTATAAGTGTAAACGACACGGTATATTCAGTGGTTTAGCAACCATCAAAGATGCCGAAAAGCCAATCCCCTGCCCTCAATGCAGCGCGCTTTGTCCACGCGTCATCTTGCTCGCGCCCTCTGTGATTGATTTCGCTTCCGCCCGCCACCGCGCAAACGATATGAACGAACGCAATCAGCATGAACCAGCCATATCCACTAAAGCCAGACGTAGCGAAGATACGGAACACCGCACAGGATGCGGTTGTGACAAAAAAGGATTAGCAACTAAAAAACTAATTTATACCGCGGATGGTAAAAAGCTCTTCCCCTCGGCCAGACCCTGGATGATAAGCCATTAAATTTTCAAATCTAAACCACGACAACAACCAAATTTAAATAATTTTTTTATATTTAGGAGAAGACTAATGAAAGTATCTAATAAGCTATTAACGCCTCTCGGCATAGGAATAGTTGCTAGCAGTATTTTTTCAAGCTATACCAATGCCGAGGTCACTGTCTCAGCAACAGCTGCCAATATGTATTTGTGGCGCGGAATTGACTTAGGACAAGGTGACGCCGCACTGTCTGGCGAAATTAAATATAGCAACAGTGGGTTTTACACAGGAGTTTGGGGTTCCTCTGGCGACGTTACCAACGGCAACGAATACGATCTCTTCTTGGGATACGGCGGAGAAATTGGCAATTTCTTCTATGACGTGAGCTACTGGAGCTATATTTACCCTAAAGCCGATCTTGATTTTGGCGACGTTGATGATCTGGTTATATCACTGGGGACCGGCCCCGTCGGTTTTACCGTATACGAAGCCCTCTCAGATGATGGCGCCGATGCCCGTTATATTACCCTAAGCTACGCTACGGGAGATTACAATGTTTTAATCGGTCAACATGACGATGGTTCTGATACTTCCGAACATATTCAAGCCGGTTACAGTTACAATGAAAATATAAGTTTTGCGGTAAGCAAATTCCTAGATGACGACATGTTTGATGACGATGTGCAATTCTTAGTAAGTTATAGCCTAGATATTAAGAAATAGTAATACTACTTAATTTCTAAACTGGCTAGCTACACTACTAATAAGTCGGTATTTGTTTTATACCTAATAAGGAAAAGCGGCATAATGGCAAAACTGGAGCACGTCAGCGAAGAAAATGGGGGACAAAGCACTAAATGCCAAACCAGCTCTTTCTTTCAACAAAAATGGCCAGCTTCACTATACTTGCTGTTTACAGAAAAAGAAGGAGGTACCTATTTGAAGCGCTGCCAACACAAAGGCCCGTTATACATCCAGAAGCCGTTTTACCCAGAAGGTAATAAATGTGCTCACATATACTTACTACACCCACCCGGCGGATTGTGCTCGGGTGATTATTTGCATACGCGCGTTATCGCCAAGAAAAACGCTAATGCACTAATCACCTCGCCGAGTGCTATGCGCATTTATAAAGCGAGGCAAGCACCTCACCTAATTACTCAACCTCAGCGTGTCAATAATAACATAACAATAGACAAAAATAGCTGCATTGAATGGCTACCAATGGAAACTATCATTTACCCTCATGCTAATGCGCTATTACAGACAGACATTAGCATGAACAGTAACAGCATCTTTATCGGCTGGGAAATTATATGTTTAGGATTGCCGGCAAGCGACTTACCGTTTAAATTCGGAAAAATACAACAACATATTAAGATACTTATTGATAAAAAATACAGAATAATAGATCGATTTCAGCTACAACAACCATCCTCAATACCAACAGCTAGTGCGGGCTTACGCCACCATCATGTCACAGGACTCATGCTGGCAGGTCCATTTAACCAGACTCCAACCAATTTAATACAACAATTGAGAAAACTTCAACAGATGTATTTCGTCAATATTATGGTCAGCATCACCTACGTTAGACAATTCTTAATCTTCCGTTATTTAGGTGACAACGCATTTGCCAGTAGGGAGTTTTTCATATTTGCTTGGCAACTCATTAGACCAACGTTGTGCATGCGCGAGGCATGTCCGCCAGCGATATGGCGAACATGAACATTATTATTTTTGTAAAGAATGGACGTTACAGTGGAACTACTACCGCGAGAGAAAGATAAACTGTTGCTATTTACCGCCGCATTATTAGCAGAACGACGGTTAGCGCGCCAAGTAAAATTGAACTATCCAGAGACCATCGCATTACTTACCCTTACCATTACTGAAGGCGCGCGAGACGGAAAGACCGTCGCTGAACTGATGAGCATGGGCAAGAATACTCTCAGCCGGGAACAGGTAATGGAAGGGGTACCTGAAATGATTAATGAGGTACAAGTTGAAGCCACTTTTCCTGACGGCACTAAGCTCGTTACCGTTCACAATCCCATATCGTAGCAACAAGCCGAACTATTAACGGAGGAGAAGAAATTGACGCCCGGTGAATTAGATATTGCAGACGGTGTACACAGGCTTAACGCCAATCGAAATACGGTGACCGTGAGCGTAGCTAATACGGGTGATAGGCCCATACAAGTCGGCTCACATTATCATTTCTACGAAACTAATCCAGCGCTATTGTTCGACCGACCAATGACCAGAGGCTATCGCCTGAATATTACTTCGGGTACAGCTGTGCGTTTTGAGCCG
>JANQMK010000474.1 GCA_028280085.1 Pseudomonadales bacterium | reverse complement strand
GATGGCGCCAGTGGCGATGGCATCGCCATGGCCTGGCGAGCAGGTTGCCGTGTCGCGAATATGGAATTCAACCAATTTCATCCGACTTGCCTGTACCATCCAAATGCCAAATCCTTCCTCATCACGGAAGCCCTCAGAGGCGAAGGCGCCCATTTATTGCTACCAAACGGTGAGCGTTTTATGAAGCAATTTCATTCGGATGGCGAACTCGCACCACGCGATATCGTTGCCAGAGCTATCGATCATGAGATGAAACGCCTGGGTTGCGATTGTGTTTACTTAGACATTAGCCACCGCACAAAAGAATTTATACTCTCTCACTTCCCTACTGTGTCAAAACGCTGCCTGGAATACGGCGTGGACATTACGCAAGAGCCAATTCCGATTGTGCCTGCAGCCCATTATACCTGCGGCGGCGTTATGATTAATCGGCAGGGTCGAACAGATATAGATAAGCTCTATGCCGTTGGCGAAACCAGCTTCACTGGCTTACACGGTGCAAATCGCATGGCCAGCAATTCTCTGTTAGAGTGTATCGTCTATGGACAGTCTGCGGCGGAAGATATCAAAAAATCAATCTACCACACAACACCACCGCCAATTGCAAATACATGGGACGAGTCACAAGTAACAAACTCTGATGAAGACGTGGTGATATCACATAATTGGGATGAGTTAAGACGTTTTATGTGGGACTATGTCGGCATCGTAAGAACAGATAAGCGACTCGAACGCGCCAAGCGGCGTATTGAATTATTACAATTAGAGATACACGAGTATTATAGCAACTATAAAGTATCGAATGACCTGCTCGAGCTGCGTAATTTGGCGGTCATTGCAAAGCTGATAGTTGATTCGGCTGCTCGCCGTAAAGAAAGCCGCGGACTTCATTTCACTCTCGACTACCCAGAGCTAGCTGATACCGCGGAAGACACCATACTGATACCCGATAACTATCAGTGCTAGACAATACTTGTTGACAATGCGTATTAAGGTTTAGCGCGCAAATAAGCCATTAAAGTTTAGCAAAAACATTTTTAGTCGACGAAATACTTCTGTATCACAACTATCACGACAGACTAAAACAGAGCAGTGGCCCAGCTCATTAACATGAAACCTCATGACAATAAGATAGCCCGTTACATAAACATCTGGTAGCAACTTCGCTTGATAAAATCCTGCTGGCGTCTTAATCTGCCAGGCAATAGCTTTAGTATTTGGCTGGCCTACTGAAAAATTGGCTACTGTAAAAGAGGTAATGCTCTTCGCCAATGTTCTTTTGATGGTTAAATTAAACAGGTAGTAACAGTGTCCACTGATCAACACCAGTAAGCCAACGCTCATTACTAATGGTATGGCTGAAGCAAAAAGGCTAACTACTATCAACAAATAGATTAAACTGAATATATAAACTAAGTAATTTGAAGGGTGGAGTTCAACATGTAGCGGCACGCTGATTGTACTCCAAAATGCGTTGCACTATTTTTGCATGATCAGAATTTGCCGGTTCAGACCGTTGCAATAACCAAGCAAACAAGTCTTGATCCTCGCATGCCAGCAAATCCACATAACGTTTCTTGTCATCATCAGCTAAGTCATTAAAAGCTTCTTTAACAAATGGAACGAGTAACAAATCTAACTCTAACATCCCGCGCCGACTGTGCCAAAACAGCCGATTTAAGTCATACGTTTCCGCCACCAAATTATCCTCGTCTTCCCAACACTCCCTGAGTGTCTTAGAGCCCACCTTCTGCTTATACAAATAGAGGAAGGGTTATATTACGCAAGCAACAAGCCTTATCTAGCAGTATATTATTTAGACAAACCAAGGGCGATATTATAACTAAAATCTTTGTTCACTAACACGCAGGCTTGGTTGAAGCCCGTCGATTTTTTTAGCAATTGAATCTCTGCAATTGGATACTGACAAATCCCTCCGCAACACTTACTATTTCTTTCCAAGTGCTGGTAGTGTGAAAGCTTGGCCTGGCCTTAATTTCCCTATTACCAGTGGGGTTCAAAGACTTAGATTGACTTAATTGTAAGTTGGTACTCATGACATCACCAAACGAAAACTTTTATCAAGCTATCGGTGCCACGCTGGACGAAACCAGTTTAATTGCCTCATTCGACAAATCTATTGATATCGAGACCGCAACAACAGCTGATACCATCTGCCCACTAAGCCACCAGGCCGTACTGGAAATTCTTGGGCCCGATAGCAAATCATTTCTGCAAGGCCAGTTAACTTGCAACCTCAATGAGCTGAATCAAACTCAGTCGGCATTGGGAGCGGCATGCACTCATAAAGGCCGCATGTATACCAGTTTTCGTTTAGTAGAACAATCGGCAAACCGTATTCTTATGGGTATGAGTGCCGATGTCCTTGCGAAAACCCAGGCGACATTAGCTAAGTACGCGGTTTTCTCTAAAGCTGAATTAACTGATCTATCTGAGGAGTACCACCTCTTTGGCGTTGCAGGTCCTAACGCTGAGCAGCATTTACAATCGCTGGGCTATGAAATACCTAGCGACATTAACCAGGTTAGCCAGAATGACGAAGTCACCATAGTAAAAATTAATAATAATCACTGCTATGAAGTCTGGCTGCCAACAACTTGCGCGTTAGCAACTTGGCGCAAACTATGTGATCTTTTTCAACCCAGTAGTAATATACTTTGGCAACTCGTAGATATTAGAGATGGTAGAGGTACAATTACCGCACCAACAGTCGAAGTATTTATTCCTCAAATGTTAAATTATCATCTTACCAATGCAGTTAGTTTCAATAAGGGTTGTTATACGGGACAAGAAATCGTGGCGCGCATGCAATACCGCGGCAAACTAAAGCGTCATATGTACCGCGGTAAAATTAAGTCAAAAACGATGGTAACCGCTGGAGACAACTTATTTTCTGAAAGCAGCGAACAAAGCGCTGGTACCGTCGTTTCGGCGGTAAAAACGGGTTCTAACGAGTGGGAAATGCTTTTTGTCGCGACCGACGGGCTAGCCGCATCCAATCAACTACAGCTCTCTAACGCGGTAACAGCTAACGGTGAACCTGACACACTGGAGCAACTTGCCCTGCCCTATGTTATAGACAGTGTTACAGATAGCACCGAGACTGACTAGCATATGAAGACGCTAGCATAAACGATGTTGTTATAAAGCGTATAAAGCGGACTATGCCGGTTCAGCAACTTGATGTGAAGCCGCCGAGCTCTGATCTTCTAAAGCAGGCAATGCCCAGTCGATTGGTGTTTCGCCTCTCTTTTGCAAATAGTTATTGGCAGCAGAGAAATGGCGACTACCAAAAAAACCACGGTGGGCAGATAGCGGCGAAGGGTGTGGTGCCCGTAATATGCAATGTTTTTTGCCATCAATCAATGCACCTTTTTTTTGGGCGTAGCTGCCCCATAACAAGAATACAACGCCCTCACGGCCAAGATTCAAAGCCTCTATTGCTTTGTCGGTAAACTCTTCCCAGCCTTTACCTTGGTGTGAGCCAGCTTTACCGCGTTCAACTGACAAGACCGCATTAAGCAACAAGACACCTTGTTCCGCCCAGTGCGTTAAATATCCATTGCCACCAAACTGGATGCCTAAGTCACTCTCTATTTCTTTAAAAATATTCTGCAAAGACGGCGGTAGTGGCACGCCCGGCTGTACAGAAAAACAGAGGCCATGGGCTTGTCCCGGTCCGTGGTATGGGTCTTGACCAATAATCACCACTTTAACGCGATCAAAAGGTGTGGTGTTAAAAGCATTAAAAATCGCCTGGCCTGCAGGATATATAACCTTTCCGTCACGTTTCGCTTGCACGAGGAATTCACGCAATTTAACCATGTAAGGTTTATCAAATTCTGCTCCCAACACGTCTAACCAAGAAGCATCAAGGTTAATCGATCGCTTTGACTCTGGCATAGGTAACCTCCATAAGATATGAAGCGTAATATACACCGTTTGTTTTTAAATTTGCAGCAGTAATGTGGTGACCAGCTTGAGCAGTCAATCAAAGGATGTACGAGAAGAGAATGAACAAGAACAAGTATGTTTAAATTTTATATAATTTCAACAGTAGCATTATAATGCTACTGTTAAAGCGGCTCAGGTTTGCCGAAATGATAACCCTGAGCATAATCAACGCCGATTACTTTTAACACTGCCGTAATTTCGCTATTTTCAACAAATTCTGCGATGGTTTTCTTACCCATAATATGGCCAACTTCGTTAATTGACTTAACTAATGCACAATTCACCGGATCTTCGTGTAGATCTCTAACAAAGCTACCATCTATTTTTACGAAATCTACTCTAAGATTTTTCAAATAAGCAAACGACGACATGCCAGCACCAAAATCATCCAAGGCGAAGTAGCAACCCATTTCCCGTAGGCTATTGATAAGCACACTGGCTTTGCGCAAGTCTGTTATCGCTACAGTCTCAGTAATTTCAAAACAGAACTTATTGGGTGGAACGCCGGTAGATTGAAAACAATCTCTAATAAAGTCAACTACGCCATCGCCGTCTATTGACTCTCCCGATAAATTAACAGAGCACATGCCAAGCTCTTCAAGCGCGTCTGGGTGCGCAGCGTACCAAGCCAACGTGTGTTCAATAACCCATCTATCAATAAGAGACATAACATGATAGTGTTCTGCTGCGGGAAGAAATACCCCCGGCGGCACGACGTTACCGTTGGTATCTCGCAACCGAACTAAGATTTCATGATGGGCGCCACTATCAGATCCCACAATTGGCACAATAGGTTGGGAAAATAGCAATAAACGATTCTCTTCAATAGCATCAATGATCTCGGCCACCCATTGCATCTCGCCTTTACGTTCGGCAATGGCACTTGAAACGTCACTCGCTACGATAACACGTTGCCCACCATTATCTTTACCATACTCACACGCTGCATGTGCATCAGCAAGTAATGAAGCCCAGTTTTCACTTTCAGCATCAATTAATACCACACTACTACTGGCACGTACTGTATAAGTTCTCTCTGCCCATTGAAAACGATATGCTGTCATGTCTTCAAGAATTTTTTCGGCAATCCTTCTGCCGTCATTAATGCCACAGTCTCTTAGAATGAGACCAAATTCATCGCCACCAAGACGTGCGCAGATATCATTACAACGAACATTCTGAGAGAATATTTCTGATACTTGCCTTAGCAGTTCATCACCCGCCGCATGACCACAGGAATCGTTGACGACCTTAAACTGATCTATATCAAAGTAGCAAAAAACAGTATCAGCATGTGATACCGCCGCACGGTCAATGCTCTGTTGAAGTTGATTTTCGAACGCCGTTCTATTTAACAGACCTGTTAACTTATCATGGGAATCCTGAAAAATGAGTTGTCTAGCCCACTCTCTCGCTTCGGTAACATCTTTTATTATACAGATATAACCTGAATCGTTTTCGACGGACAGGATAGGAGAAATGCTGCATTCAACATTATAGTCATCTCCCATTTGATTGCTGACAAGTAAGTAGTTGTTTTGTGTTGTAACGACATTATAACTATTGCGGGTTGCTAAAGATGCTTTAATTTCATCATTATAAGATTCTTCAGTTCCTTCAAATTTAAAATCAATACAATCGAAAAGCGACTGCCCCATAATATGGCGAGAACTAAAGCCACTCATTTTTTCTGCAATGGCATTCATGTAAGTAATGCGGTATTGGTCATCAACAGTGATAACTGCTTCAGTAATAGATGACAGTGTTTGTTCTAATCGATGTTTTTCTGCAAGTAATTCATGAGCAGCCTGATGCCGTTCATGAGCATGCCGAATAGTACGATCTAATACTTCTGGTGTTACTGAATCTTTTGACAGGAAATCGGCCGCACCACGATGAAGTGCATTCCGTTCTAGCTGATCAGCAGCTTCGTCACCCGTGAGCAAAATGCAGGGTGTATCAAAGCCATGTTGGTGGATTCTATCAATCAGATCTAATCCACTATTTATCCCTATGCGATAATCTACTAATGCAACATCAAAATGTTGGCCATCAAACGCTTGAACGGCATCCCCAACACTACTTGCCCAACTCAAAGAGTATGCGGTCTCTTTGTTTGCCCCTAGCTGCAACCTACATAGTTCAAAAGCACTTTCATCATCATCAACTATGATTACGTTGAGGTGCTGAGGTACATCTGAATGGGCATCAGACATCGATAACATAGCCCATCAAACCTCTCTGTCTTGTCTAACTATTTTATAGGAACGCTTAATTCAAACTCCGGCCTGGTATTTGCCAATTGAGAGAGAACCAGCTCGTCACCTAACAAAGTATAGGCAGGTGAACACTTATTAAACAAATCAGTATTTAAAGCAATATGCTATGGATTGCATATTATTTAGATCTATAAGAAAAAAATTCTTTATTATCAACCATATAAAACTACGTAGAAACCCGACTTAAGGCCAGCAAAACAAGCCACTTTTTAGGCAGCACAAACAAAATTAAGTGTGATAGATTAGATAATCCATATATAGATTAGTGCACAAAATGCTGCTCCATGACACCATCAGGATGCTACCGGGCGCATATGAGGAAACAGAAGAACGTCACGAATCGAAGGTGAATCAGTAAATAACATAACGAGCCTGTCAATACCGATACCCTCTCCTGCCGTCGGCGGTAAACCATATTCTAACGCCGTAATATAATCGGCATCATAATGCATAGCTTCAATATCACCCGCTTCCTTTTCCTCAACTTGCTTGAGAAAGCGCTCGGCCTGATCTTCGGAGTCATTCAATTCCGAAAAACCATTGGCAATCTCACGACCACCGACAAAAAACTCAAACCGATCCGTGA
>JANQMK010000425.1 GCA_028280085.1 Pseudomonadales bacterium | reverse complement strand
GTGAAAACACGGCAATTGCTGCCTGTGTGGGCATTGCTGGCAGCACGTCAATTGGTAAACGTTGTACAATAGCAGGCGCTGTTGGCATTATCGGGCATTTGGATATTGTTGACGATGTGCATATTACAGCGAAGTCATTGGTTACCAAATCTATTCGTCACGCGGGGAGTTATTCTTCCGGTACGCCCATATTACCTAATAGGGAATGGCGCAAAAGTGCTGTGCGTTTTAGTCAGTTAGAAAAACTGAATGACCGAGTAAAAGCGTTAGAAAAGGCGTTGACAAGCAAAGAATAAAGATTATTCAGGTCATGCTTTATATTGGCCTGTGCTGGTATTCGCCTTGTGCTAAAACCGCTGGCCGGCCAACGGTTGGCAATAACAGATAAAAATAGCGTTATTTTGCTGCCATCTTTGATATCATATCGCTAACTGGTAGCTATAAAGCCAATAGCGCTTGATTATTTGTGGCAACTGCGGCGACCGAGTAACATCTATGGCTGCGGCATGACGACAATAAAAAACGGTTGTACATCCCTACACATAGGTAATTAATTTACGCACAATATTAAAATGCACTGACCTGTTACAGATTGTTATCGAGATGCTGTTATCAAACGAGGCTGTTATCAAATAAGATAGTGTAAAGATCGAGACATTGTAAAGATCAAGCTAGTGTAAAGATAAAGGTACCACTTGTGACCGAAGAGACTTCAATTATTATGGACGCGCGGCAGATTCGTCAATATCTTCCACATCGCTATCCTTTTTTATTAGTAGACCGAGTAACGGAACTCAATTTGGGTGAAAGTATTGTTGCTTACAAAAATATTTCCATCAATGAGCCGTTTTTTAACGGGCATTTTCCTGATATACCTGTTTTTCCTGGTGTCCTGATTGTTGAAGCCATGGCACAGGCATCGGGTATTTTAGGGTTTAAAACCATGGATAAAACGCCTGAAGATGGTTCAATCTATTACTTTGTTGGTTCCGATAAAGTGCGTTTCAAGAAACCCGTTGTACCTGGCGATCAACTAAAGTTAACGGCTTCTATTGTGTCGGAAAAGCGCGGTATTTGGAAATTTGATTGCCGTGCAACGGTGGATGATGAGTTAGCTTGTGCCGGCGCTATCCTGTGCGCTGACAGAAAGGCAGAAAGCGTATTGAAATGATTGATTCAAGGGCGATTATTGACCCCACTGCACGATTGGCGGAAGATGTTGAAGTGGGTCCCTGGTCTATAATAGGACCGGATGTAGAGATTGATAGCGGCACCGTGATTGCGTCTCATGTTATTGTTAAAGAATCTACTCGTATCGGTAAAAATAATAAAATATACCAGTTCTCATCGATCGGTGAAGACACTGCTGATATGAAATATCAAGGCGAAAAAACCTGGCTTGAATTAGGCGACAACAATATCATTCGAGAAGGTGTTACGTTGCATCGAGGCACTGTGCAAGACAGGGGTAAGACAACTATTGGCAACAATAACTTACTCATGGCGTATGTCCACGTGGGTCATGATTCTGTTATCGGTGATCATACAGTTTTAGTCAACAATGTGGCATTGGCTGGTCATGTGAAGGTAGATGACTGGGCGATACTTGGAGGCTATACTTTGATACATCAATATACACGAGTCGGTGCGCATTGCTTTTGCGGGATGGGCACAGCGGTCGGTAAAGATGTTCCTGCCTATATGATGATAACGGGCAACCCCGCGGCCGTGAAAGGGATCAATGTAGAAGGTCTGAAGCGGCGTGGTTACTCTAGTGAGACCCTACAAGTATTAAAACGTGCTTATAAGATTATCTATCGCAGTGGCCTGACGTTAGAAGAAACCTATCCTCAGTTAGAAGAATTAGTTGCTGAATGTCCACCAATGTCTGTGTTGATTGATTCCCTGAAATCATCAACCCGCGGCATTGTCAGATAGCTGTTCAATTATCACAATGACACAAACGGTTCATATTGGAATGGTTGCCGGCGAAGCTTCCGGTGATATATTGGGTTCAGATCTTATTCAAGCGATTAAGCGACGTTATACTGATATCCAGTTCCAGTTTGAAGGTGTCGGCGGGCCACTGATGTGTGCCGCTGGGTTTACTAGCCATATTAATATGGAGCGCTTATCGGTAATGGGGCTGGTGGAACCCCTAAAGCGGTTGCCTGAGTTGCTGCGTGTACGACGTAATTTGATTAATCATTTCCTTGCTCAGCCTCCGGATCTGTTTTTGGGCATTGATTCACCCGATTTTAATCTTGCTATCGAATATAAATTAAAATCGCGACATATTAAGACAGCGCATTATGTCAGCCCGTCAGTTTGGGCTTGGCGCCAAAAGCGCATCCATCGCATCGCCAACTCGGTAGACTTGATGCTGACGCTGTTTCCCTTTGAGACGGCCATCTATCAACAACATGGCGTTGCAGTTGAGTTTGTCGGACACCCGTTAGCAGATCAGTTTGCAATGGAGCCTGATACGACAGCGGCAAGAGAAGCGCTTGGCTATACTGAAAATGACCGAGTGCTTGCGTTGTTGCCGGGTAGTCGTGGCGGTGAAGTCAAGTTATTAGCCCCCTTGTTTTTAGAAGTTGCTGCCGCCTGTCATGGCATTGATGAGCGCTTACAATTTGTATTACCGGCTGCTAATGCGCAGCGCCGACAACAAATCCAACAACTGTTGCCCAATTATCAGCAGTTACCTCTTAAGCTGATCGATGGCAATTCACATATGGCTATGGCGGCGGCAGATGTCGTTTTGATGGCCTCTGGCACGACAACGCTTGAAGCCCTATTGTTAAAAAAACCCATGGTTGTTGCCTACAAGATGGCGCCAATGTCCTATGCGATTATATCTCGACTGGTAAAGTCTGAATTTATTTCCCTACCTAATCTGTTAGCGGGCGAGGCTTTGGTACCAGAGTTGTTACAGCATGATGCCCGGGTAGATACTATTAGCCCTTTGGTTATGGAACGGTTTGACAATAGGGACTTGCGAACTGATTTAACGCGTGTTTACAGTGGTATTCACCAACAGCTTAAACAGAACGCCAGTGTCTGTGCGGCCACAGCGTTAATGGATTTGATAAATCGGTAAATAATAGAATACACTGGCTGGCAATTTTGATGTGAATGGTGGTTGCGAATTGTATGTATGAATGGATGTTATTATGACTAGGGCACCTCCTCATTATTCAGAGGTGCCCTAGATGTCTTTAAGACCAAAAGTCATTGAGATAGGGAGCAGTAGGATAGACCATGGATGAGCGATTTATTTGCCGTTATCGTGGCAGGCTATTGGCAGGTGTTGATGAAGTCGGTCGCGGCCCACTCGCTGGTGATGTGGTAGCGGCGGCTGTTATTCTCGATGTAGAGACCCCCATTGCGGGTTTGGATGATTCCAAAAAGCTCAGCGAAAAAAAGCGAGAAGCCCTTTATCCCATCATTAAAGAAAAGGCGCTAGCGTGGAATATAGCCCGGGCCAATGTGGCCGAAATCGATGATATTAACATCTTGCATGCGTCGCTATTGGCGATGCAACGGGCCGTTAGCGGATTATCGATACAACCAGAGTATGTGTTAGTTGATGGCAATCGTTTGCCTAAGTGGCAGTACGCCAGTGAGCCGGTGATTAAAGGTGATTCGCGAGTTGAAGTGATTGCGGCGGCATCCATTTTGGCGAAGGTAGTGCGAGATCGAGAAATGGTGCAGCTCGATCGACAATATCCTGGTTATGGTTTGGCTCAACACAAGGGTTACCCGACTAAAGTACATATGCAAGCGCTGCACGAACTAGGGGTATCACCCATTCATCGGCGCAGTTTCGCGCCAGTTAAAAAGTTGCTTGAAGAAGTGTAAGCTAGCCCATAAACGAGTTAAATAGACTGAGCTTATTATCTATGCCGGTACATTTTGTTCATCTCCGGATTCATACCGAATATTCACTGATCGATGGTATTGTGCGTCTTAAGCCGCTAGTTAAGAAAGCGGCAGAACTTAAGATGCCTGCCTTGGCAGTTAGTGATCAGTGTAATCTTTTTGCACTGGTTAAGTTTTATAAAGCTGCTTCTGCGGCGGGCATTAAACCCATTTGCGCCAGCGGTTTTTTTATTAGCGATGGTGACGATGAACAACAGTATTCTCTTATTACACTCTACGCAATTGACCAACAGGGCTATCGCAACATTACCGAATTGATTTCACTTGCTTACAAAGAAGGGCAATATCGAGGTATTGCAACGATCAAACGAGCTTGGCTCAAGCAGCATAATCAAGGTGTGTTAGTACTTTCCGGTGGTTGTCGGGGTGATATTGGACAGACATTGTTGTCGTCACACCCGCATTCAGCGGAAGATCTGCTGCAGGCTTGGATGCAAGACTTTCCCGATCGTTTCTACGTTGAGATTCAGCGTACGGGTAGAGAAAACGAAGAGGAATATTTACATGCGGCGGTGGCCCTTGCCGATAAATATAACTGTCCAATAGTTGCTACTAACGATGTCTGTTTTCTGGAAGCAGATGCATTTGAAGCGCATGAGGTACGCGTGTGTATTCACGACGGCGTCACTCTCGATGACCCGCGCCGGTTGCGCCGTTATAGCGCGGAGCAGTATTTCCGTTCGCCCGAAGAGATGGCCGAACTATTTGCTGATATCCCCGAAGCACTTGAAAATTCCGTAGAGATTGCTAAGCGTTGCAACATTGATCTTGAGTTAGGTAAATACTTTCTGCCGGAATACCCCATTCCTCCAGATATGACCATCAATGAATTTTTTATATCAGTCTCTAAGCAGGGCTTAGAAGAACGCTTGACCTTCCTTTATGACAGAGAGGAAGCAGATTTTGCAGCCATTCGTCAGCCTTACGATGAGCGCTTAAAATTTGAGTTAGATATTATTATTCAAATGGGATTTCCCGGCTACTTCCTTATCGTTATGGACTTTATTCGCTGGGCGAAAGATAACGGGGTACCGGTAGGGCCGGGGCGCGGCTCTGGTGCTGGCTCGTTGGTTGCTTATGCATTAAAAATTACGGATTTAGATCCACTGGAATACGATCTGCTGTTTGAACGTTTCCTCAATCCAGAACGGGTTTCGATGCCTGACTTTGATGTCGATTTTTGCATGGATGGCAGGGATCGAGTCATTGCTTATGTTGCCGACCACTATGGTCGTGATGCTGTCTCACAAATCATTACCTTCGGTACCATGGCCGCTAAGGCGGTGGTGCGTGACGTTGCAAGAGTGCAGGGCAAATCCTATGGTCTGGCAGACAAACTCTCAAAGCTGATCCCGTTTGAAGTAGGGATGACACTAAACAAGGCGTTCGAACAAGAGAGTATTCTTAGAGATTTTCTAGCTGAAGACGATGCAGCTCAAGAAATTTGGGATATGGCATTAGAGCTTGAAGGCATCACTCGCAATGTTGGCAAACATGCAGGTGGTGTGGTTATTGCGCCGACTAAGCTGACCGACTTTACCCCGCTGTATTGTGATGAGGAAGGGTATGGCCTGGTTACTCAGTTTGATAAAGACGATGTCGAACTGGCAGGTTTAGTAAAATTTGACTTTCTGGGTTTGCGAACGCTTACCATTATTGACAAAGCATTAGATATCATTAATTCTCAGATAAGAACGGCGGATGAGGGTCCGCTCGACACTATGTCGATTCCGCTGGATGATACAGATAGTTTCAAAATGCTACAAAAGGCTGAAACTACCGCTGTGTTCCAGCTCGAATCCCGCGGCATGAAAGACCTCATTAAACGTCTATTGCCAAGTTGTTTTGAGGATATTGTGGCACTGGTTGCGTTGTTTCGTCCTGGGCCACTGCAATCCGGCATGGTTGACGACTTCATTAATCGAAAACACGGCCGAGCAGAAGTGGCTTACCCTCATCCCGATCTGGAGCCCATTCTGCAAAACGCCTACGGTGTCATTCTGTACCAAGAGCAGGTGATGCAAATTGCCCAGGTCTTGGCAGAT
>JANQMK010000404.1 GCA_028280085.1 Pseudomonadales bacterium | reverse complement strand
AGCAGTTTGGTTTGGGTGTATTAGCATTTATTATTCTTACGTTATGTGTGATATTTCGGCGCGTGCGCTGGGTTATTATACCGTTAATTACCTGTTCTTTCGTTGCTGCGCTGTCTCTAGGTTATTTGACTTGGTTGGATTGGCGTTTAACCGTCATATCCTCAAATTTTATTGCGTTGTTGCTGATTATTACCCTGCAAATTACCATCCATTTGGTTGTCCGTTACCGGGAATTCTATGCTGAGAATCCTACATGGAGTCAATATCAGTTAATACTTGAGACAGTGCGCTTTATGGCTAGGCCCTGTTTATATACTGCGTTAACGACCATAGTGGCCTTTGCCTCTTTGGTGATTAGTGGAATTCGCCCGGTGATTGATTTTGGCTGGATGATGGTGATAGGTATTGCAATTGCTTTATCGGTCGCGTTTATTTTCCTGCCGGCAGCAGTAAGCATCGTACCAAAAGGCGAAACCGCGAGCGTCAAAGACAATACCGGTAGTTTTACCCGTGCTTTTGCTCGTTTTACTGCGAGCTATGGCAGGTTTATCGTGTTATCAAGTTTGTTGTTAGCGGGTTTTGCTAGCTATGGCATTAGCCGATTAGAAGTGGAAAATCGCTTCATTGACTATTTTCACGATACTACTGAGATTTATCGCGGTATGGAGTTAATTGATCAGAAGCTCGGTGGTACAACCCCATTGGATATTATACTCGATGTTGATCCTGAACGTTTAACTGTTTCATATGATGATGAGTTTGCTGAGGACGACGAGTTTGACGAAGAAGAAGATCTGTTTGCTGTTGAGGGCGAAGAAAATACAACCGCTACTTACTGGTTTACTCGCAGTGGATTGAATGAAATTGAACAAATACACGATTACCTAGAGTCCCAGCCAGATATTGGCAAAGTGCAGTCACTGGCAACAGCCTATAAAGTTGCCCGCGATCTCAATGGTGGTGATTTGGATGATTTTCAGTTGGCGTTTATGCGTACCTTGCTACCTGACGCAATTTCTAAGTCATTAATCGAACCGTTTTTGTCAGACGTAGATGACCAGACCAGGATTACGATGCGTGTTATCGATACGGCGCCAGATTTAAAGCGTGCCGAGTTAATAGAACGGGTGCGCCATCATATTGTGGATGAAATGGGACTTAAAGAGGAGCAGGTGCAATTTACCAATATGTTGGTCCTGTATAACAATATGCTGCAAAGCTTATTTAAATCACAGATTTTAACATTGGGCGCCGTATTTTTCGGTATTTTGTTGATGTTCGTTGTTTTATTTCGGTCGCTGCTATTAGCTATTATTGCGCTGACGCCCAATATGTTGACTGCTTCTATCGTGCTTGGTGGTATGGGGCTGGCAGGTATTCCATTAGATATGATGACTATCACTATTGCCGGTATTAGCGTAGGTATTGGTGTAGATCATGCGATTCATTATATACATCGTTTTCGGGTGGAGTTTCCCAAAGATCGCGACTATAGGGCGACGATGTTTCGTTGCCATGGCAGTATTGGTAACGCGATGTACTATGCTGCATTGACTATTATTATTGGTTTTTCAATTTTGGGTTTGTCTAACTTTATTCCTTCGGTTTACTTTGGTTTATTGACAAGTTTCGCTATGTTGTCGGCTATGGTCGGTGCATTGACTTTGCTACCCCAATTAATTGTCATGTTGAAACCGTTTGGGGCGGAAGGGGCGCCAGCGCAGGCTGATCGTTCTACTGAGTTAGCTAATGCCTAGCCAGTGACTATATCGGCAGTCTGTTCCCCAAGGTTTTCAGTTAGCCAAATTCGAGAATCTGTATATCCATTGAATACCGGGTTATAATAGTCCTGTTTTAAGTTGAAAAGTTAATTTTTTCTATTGGGCAATTTATTCGCAGTACATTGAGTGGTTAGGATGGCTCAACTCCCTCTATTCCCTTTAAAAACAGTGCTTTTCCCGATGGGGAGATTGCCTTTGCAGATATTTGAGCAACGCTATCTTGCTATGGTGAAGCAAGCAATGAAGACAGCAAAAGGTTTTGGCGTTGTTACTCTAAAAAATGGTGGTGAAGTTGGCAGGCCTGGTGATATATATGATTTGGGTGTATTAGTTGAAATAATTGATTGGAATCAGCTATCTAATGGTCTGCTGGGTATAACAGTAGTTGGTGTGAAACCGTTTGAGGTAGCAGAAACCGTTCTACGAGATGATAATTTATTATTGGGTGATATTATCTTTAAGCCTGAAGAAGCGGTGGTTGGTGTGCCGGATGAATTGAGACATTTAAAGGCATTATTGGAAAACTTACTAGAACATTCAGCAGTCCAGAAAATGGACATGGCTTGTGATTTTGACAATGCATCACAGGTAAGTTGGCTGTTAGGCTACTTACTACCTTTTTCACCAGAGACAAAAATCGAGCTTTTGCGTGTTACTGAGCCGGTAGCTAGGCTTGTGCGGATTGCCACCGCGCTGGATGAAATGACGCAGGGCCTAAATCAATAGTTTTTGTCCAATAAATAATCTTTTATGTGGTGATCTTTTTATATACTGCATACTTTTGGCCGGGGTATAATACCTGTTCATCGGCTATCGGCATCCTGCAGCTGTTGTGAGTTACGTTCAACAAAGATTGATTAGGGTTGCCGTATGTAATTTGCCTAAGTCCTGGGAATCTTGGCAATTATGCCTCTGGCAATACCGCGTTATTTTGTCTGATAATAGGGATGATAGTGATAGGGCATGGTATTAAAAGGGCCCGTGTTCCCCGAGTAGATAACAAAAAAGCAGATAGGCAGATAAAAAGTAAAGAGAAAGCAGAGAGAAAGTAGATAAAATTATGGACATAAAGCGGTATATGATTGAACTAGGGCAACGAGCGCGCCAAGCTTCGCGCATTATGGCTGCGGCTAGTACTGATCAGAAAAATCAGGCCTTGTTGTCTATCGCGGGCGCGCTAGATAATGCTAAATCACAACTACTTGAGACGAATCAGCGAGATTTACAGCAGGGAAAAAGTAGCGGCTTAGAACCGGCGCTATTAGACAGGCTGGCATTGACGCCACAACGCATTGACACCATGACTGAGGGCTTAAAGCAAGTTGCGGCGTTACCTGATCCCATTGGTAGTATTACCGATCTCAATTATCGACCTAGCGGCATTCAAGTGGGGCGAATGCGTGTGCCTCTAGGGGTGATCGGGATTATTTATGAATCCCGGCCTAATGTCACTATTGAAGCTGCTAGCTTGTGCCTCAAATCTGGCAATGCAGCTATTTTGCGTGGTGGTTCGGAAGCGATTCACTCGAATCAAGCAATAGCGCGGTGTATCGCTGAGGGCTTATGTCAAGCTGATTTACCCGAGACCGCCGTACAAGTTGTTGACACAACTGATCGAGCATTAGTTGGCGAGCTAATCACTATGCCAGAGTATGTTGATGTGGTTGTGCCACGCGGCGGTAAGGGGCTGATTGAACGTATTAGCCGCGAGTCCCGGGTGGTAGTGATAAAGCACCTTGATGGCATTTGCCATGTTTATATTGATGCCTCTGCCAATAGGGAGCAGGCACATCAAATAGCACTAAATGCCAAGACTCAACGTTATGGCACTTGTAATACCATGGAAACGTTATTGGTTGATAAGGCTATTGCGCCTCATGTGCTGCCGCCATTGGTTGATGCTTACAAAGCAGAAGGAGTGGAATTGCGCGGTTGTGAGGCGACGTGTGAACTGCTTGCTGATCAAACCGTACTTGCCGCGACAGAAACAGATTGGATGACGGAGTATTTAGCTCCCATTTTGTCGATTAGGCTAGTCGATGGTATTGATCAAGCTATTGAGCACATTAATAGATATGGCTCTCAACATACCGATACCATTGTAACGCAAGATTACGATAAATCCCGTCGGTTCTTACGAGAAGTTGATTCGAGCTCCGTTATGGTGAATGCATCGACGCGATTTGCTGACGGTTTTGAATATGGTTTGGGTGCGGAAATTGGCATTTCAACTGACAAAATACATGCTCGGGGGCCAGTCGGATTAGAGGGTTTAACATCACAAAAATACATTGTGTTGGGTGACGGAAATATACGCGTTTAGGCGTTTGCTGAGAGGTGTCAGCTGCAGTTTACTATGGCTAATTGACGAGTTGATCAAACGGTGGATATGAGATAATAATGTTAGCAACATATGGCATTTTTGGCGGCACTTTTGATCCAATTCATATTGGTCATCTGCGTTCAGCACTAGAAGTAAAATCTGCTTTAGCCTTAGACTCGTTGTATTTGTTGCCTTGTCATATTCCTCCTCACCGCAGAGCGCCGGGTGGTACACCACTGCAGCGATTGGCAATGATAAACAATGCAATTAAAGGCAGTGATTTGATGGTTGATAGTCGCGAGCTGGATAGGAATACGCAATCTTACAG
>JANQMK010000392.1 GCA_028280085.1 Pseudomonadales bacterium | reverse complement strand
AAATTGACGGATAAGCGCACCAAGCTGCCACGCTTATTAAGAATCGCTTGATAAGCAATAACTTTCTCGACAATTTTTTTGTCCATTTCTAAAATCAAGCCACTTTGCTCAGCAGATTGTATAAAGAGCTGCGGCGAAAGCAACGCGCCATCATCATCAAAAATCCGCAACAATGCTTCATAGTGGGAAACACGTTTACTTTCTATGTGTAAAATGGGCTGAAAATATATGGTAAATGTGTCACTTGATATCGCTTGTTTTACTTTATCATTCCAATAAACACGTTGCTGAATTCTCTCTTTTCCAAGCTCATCTTTATCAAAGATACGCCAACAGTTTCTACCAGCATCTTTTGCCTGATACATCGCTATATCGGCATTGGCCATCAGTTCTTCTATGCCACCTGCGTGCTCAGGATATAACGCTACTCCAACACTAGTCGATACCCGATGATAGCGCCCTTCCCCTTCAACCGTTATCTCTACTAGCGAAGTACACAAACGTTCAGCGGTTAATCCCGCATCTTCTAAATCAGTCTCGTGCACTATAACGGCAAATTCGTCACCGCCGAGACGAGCTACTGTATCTGACTCGCGTGCTACCAGTTTTAATTGGCGGGCAACGCAACGCAGCATCTGGTCACCAACCAAATGCCCACTGGTATCATTGACATCTTTAAATTGGTCTAAATCAAAATAGAGAATAGCCGAAGTGTGCCCATAACGATTACAGGTCGCAATAGTATGTTCTAGTTCCTCAGTAAAGCGCCGTCGATTTATCAAACCAGTCAATGGATCGTGAGCAGCTAACCAGCCTAGGTGTTCTTCCGCTTCTTTGCGCTCACTAATATCCAGCGCCACAGTTAAGATTTGACTTGCACTATCATCACTCGACGAAATCGTAGCGTGATACCACGACATGTGTACCAAGTCCCCACTGCTATTAATCAGATCAGTTTCGTGATGAAACTCAGTCCGTTCACCCGACAATAGTTCCCCAAGCTGATAGCGAATATCAATTAGCTCTACCCCTCTCACCAGTATTTCAACAAAAGGCCTCCCTATCAACTCTTCTTGATCATAACCAGCCACAAGCGCACCGTAGTGATTAATCATCGTTATGTTACCTAACTCACTTTGCACCAAGATGAGAACATGGGCAGTATTAAGCAAGCCAGTAACAAACTCTTTTTCTTTTTCAAGTTCCGCACTGCGTTTTTCTAACAGTTCCGCCCGATCATATAGCTCACCCTGCATATCTTCGAGTTTAAATGACAAAGCAATCGCCGTTTCATTCACTACATGACTTTCATCCTTAAATAACTTAACACGGTTTGATTGCAATAAAATTTTTCGCAATTGTGAAAAGGCATTTTCTGCCAACATCGGCAAAATATTGGCTGTTCGTCTTAGCCTCGTCATCGGCCCCCATAGCAAAACAAGCAATAACAGCTCCGCTAATAACAGCCCAGAAACAGCAAACAAAATACCGCCAAATACAGTGCGTTGTTTTTCTATAATTTTCTGGGTGACATCTGAAACCGCTAGCAGACGGCTTTTCAATGAGGTTTTGCTGGTGGAAATCCTAATAGTTCTAAATTCATAGAAATGATCGTTACGACGTAAGATTTTGTTATGATAATTTAACTGATCTAGGTTGAAGTTCTGCGAAGCCAAATCAACCAGGGGAGTCGTTGTTTCACCTCGAGTAACAGCAGTTAAGTCGACCTGCCAATTATCGAGATAGTGCACTGCGCTATCTTGCTGAGTAGGCATATCGACTAAGATACCCATGTCAACACCCGACAACCTGCTAAAACTCAAAATAACACTTTCAAAAGATGCGGATAATGCTACTACCGCTATTTCTCCATTAGGCAAATGAATAGGGACAGCGACGGTAATACTACAAAATGCGTAACAGCCGACTTCAGAAGCAGGACTAGCGGCGACCAGAGCTCGGTCAACGATAATTTGTCTAAATACATTTTTACCATAACTAAACTGTAGCTCACCTTGCTTATCATAAAATGCAGCAGATTCGACATCACTGTTCGCGTGCAATACTTTCCAGTAACCTTGTAATGCAACATCAGACATACCACCCTGTTCAATCTGGGCTTGCACCGTTCGGGCAAGCTGAGTAAGCCTGCGGATTGTCTCAGCAATCAACATACTTACCTCAGCCTGGTGTCGTACATATAGCTCGTGCCGAGCTTGCTCAAACTCTTGATCCAATAGAGAGGATGAACGAAGCAGAAAGCCCTGAAATATCAGCGCAATAATGGTACTAGTCAGTAGAAATGCTTTCCACTTCAGACTTAAAAAATATGAGAACGGTTTCTTTGCTGTCATTAGCATCTATGTGTCATTAATCCAATGACACCTGTTTCATTAACAGTTACCAGAAAAAACCGGCAAACTGTCTATGCCAAGCTGCGCAGTTATAGGGAATGATTACCTCGGCATAACCCAATAAGATACGGCTTTCTATTTCATCAGTATAGCCGAAGCAAGGGTATTTTTTATTTAAAGAGATCGCAAAAATATCATTGCACAGACACAGTAAAAAGAAGAAAAAATGCAAACTTCGTCGCATTTTTCTATCAACTGAAAAGTACTAATGCATCGAGGCCAAACAGAAAGATTAACTGCCACGAAATAGTGGCGCCTGTATTCGCCGTCACATAATATTGTGAGGCGAATACAGGCAAAAGGAATATTATATTAATACAGTAATTAATTAACAGATAATCGGTTGAGCAATTCGCGACGACCGTGAATCATTTCTTTATAAGTTTGACACAGTGTTAAATCGGTTTGAGTGTAGCCGCCACGTAAACGGTTTAGCCGATGCTCTAAACTGGCTAGCTCTTCATATAGCTTTCCTTTCAAAACATCTGTGTTACCAAGATTTGGGCTAACTCTTGTATGCCGTTCCACTCTATTCATGTTGCATTATCCCTTCAAACATCCGACCGTTTTATCAGCATAGCCCAGCAACTTGGATACGTCGCTTTTTCTCCGCTTTTTTTCACACGGATTGGTTATAATCATTGGGGTGTCGATAGACCTAGTTTTCATAAGTCGCAAAAAAGTTCACTTTTTATCCAAAAAAACCAGTTTTATAGTGCCCGCCCACTAGCAACATCAGTCCTATACTAAGTTTGTTGCGTTACTAATTGGCCTCGTAAAGGCTATGATCTACTATTAAGTTATAGACTATTACACGTACAACCGAGGTTTCATAAATAATGGCCAATATACTTGTCGTAGATGACTCTGTTTCAATCCGGCAACTCGCATCTTTTACGTTAACAAGCATTGGGCACAGTGTTACCGAAGCTGAGGATGGCGTCGAAGCATTGTCCAAAGCACAAAGCCAACAATATGATTTAGTCCTTACCGATCGCAATATGCCAAATAAAAATGGTATTGAGCTGGTCCTTGATTTACGCCAATTACCTGAATACCAGGCTATTCCTATATTGATGCTGACTACAGAAGCAGATACAACAAAAAAAATGGAAGGTAAAGAAGCTGGATTAACAGGCTGGATCGTGAAACCTTTTAATCCTGACGAACTCATCAAGCTAATTACAAAGGTATTGAACTAGTCCAATAAATATTTTTCAGCTCGACTTTTAGTTCTATTTTTGTTGTCATAGTATTATGTAACCTTAGTAATATCTTTACACAACCCTTATGTCTGCTGACCAAGGGTTACCATCACCATAATGTGTACAATTAAAAACATGCTTGACTGGTCCCAAATAGATACAGTTTTTCTCGACATGGATGGCACATTGCTTGATTTGCACTTCGATAACTACTTTTGGCTTACGCATTTACCTAAGCGCTATGCTGAAATTCATGGTATTGATAGACAAACCGCAACAGCAAGATTACTTGCCAAGTTTAATGCAATCAAAGGCACGCTTAACTGGTATTGTATCGATTATTGGAGTAACGAATTGCAAGTCGATATTAACCTGCTAAAAAAAGAAGTCTGTCACTTAATACGCATGAGACCCTATGTTAAACAATTTCTACACTTTCTAAGCATAGACAACAAGCGAGTTGTACTTACTACCAATGCCCATACTAAAAGTATCGAAATTAAATTCGCAGCGACCCAATTAGATCAGTCGCTAGATAGAACCATTAGTTCTCACGAACTCGGTCATGCTAAAGAAGAAAGCGCATTTTGGCATGCCCTTATGTTAATAGAGCCCTTCCAGCCAGAACGCACTCTCTTTATTGATGATACTCAATCGGTCTTACAGTCAGCGGAGAAATTTGGCATTAAATATCTAATAACGCTAAAACAGCCCGACAGCCAACAGGTAGCTCGCGACAAGCTACAGTATCCTGCTATTGATCATTTCAACGAAATCGCACCATTAAATGGGATACATGTTTTATGAGCGCTCACCGAAAAATGCCTAACGCTTCGCCCAGCGATGGACAGACTAATAAAGTTCGTCTCGACAAATGGCTCTGGGCCGCTCGTTTTTTCAAAACTCGTAATATTGCAAAACAAGCTATTGATACTGGAAAAGTGCGGGTTGGCGGCATGAAAACTAAAGCCAGTAGAGAAATATCCATTGGCGAAAGCCTCACAATTAAACAGGGGTATGACGAAAAGCACGTAATTGTAACCGCACTATCAGAACAGCGGCGCGGCGCAACAGAGGCGGCGTTACTCTATAACGAAACCGAGGAAAGCATGCAACGTCGACAACTAGCCGCGGAGCAACGCCGCGTTGAAAGAGCCTCAAAAGTCTATAGTGAGAATCGGCCAACAAAAAAAGAGCGGCGTCAGATCCACAAATTTAAAGAAAATCACATTAAGTAGCTGAAGTATTAAATTACTACAGTCAAATCGTGCCAGACATCAGCAAGCGCCCTAACTACCGACCTTCGCGTTTTGAACGCTCTGAATTTAGATCAATTATTAGGGAACCTCTGAGCAATGAGACTGTGTCCCAGGCCTTTATTCTAGGTAGTAACTTTTTAGCTTTTCACGCTCAACGATAGTCAAACCTATTCTTTCTTCTAGGTACTTATCGATACTACCATGCATGTCCTTAATCACATTAAAAGCTTGTAACAAGTAGTTCGGGTGTACTTCAAACATAGGGCGAATATGTTCTGGCTCGATTGATTGACCAGTTTTTGCTTTCACTTCTTCTGCCAATTTCATTGAATCTTCGGCAACTGCGACGTATTTATTACTGAGCAGATAATCCGCCATAATAATATCTTCAGCAACCCCCAAAGCAGCTAAAATAAGAGCCACCCCTAAACCAGTCCGGTCTTTACCAACCGCGCAGTGTATTACTGCCGGGCGCCCCTCTCCTGCTATTAACTGACAAAACATCGCTTTATACTGCGGATGGTAAACACTAGCAAGCTCTCTATTAATAAGTTCCATAAACTCAGTGACAAACTGAGCATTGAGTTCGCCTTTCGCCGCTTTTTGTAAAAACTGGTGCATGCTACCAGGCACGATGGGTAAACTATTCTCTCGCGGAGCACGCTCTGGAAAGCGATTAGGTCGCTTTTGTCGTTCACCTAAATCTCTAAAATCAAACACACTATGTAGTTCTAGTTCAGCTAACTTTGCCAAATCGGCATCAGTTAGATAGCTCAAATGCCCAGAACGATAAAGCTTACCCCAACGCACAGTGGCACCCTCTATCGTTTTATAACCTCCTATGTCACGAAAATTTTTTGTCCCTTCGAAAGGTATATGTCTAGTAGCAGTATTGTGTATTGGCCCATTATCAGAAGACAGTGCAAAAAAATGACGGCTCACTTCACATAGAGCATCAATTTCGGCGACGCCATCCGAACTTAAAACCCGACCGACCGGTTGGCCTATATCATCAAATCGCAAGGCTACCCTAATCTGCAAAGCATGCTGCTCGGCAGTGGGCTTCCAACGTAGTGCATATCTACCCTCGTTACCATATTCGGCAACCAAATTTTGCAATGTTAAATCCATCATTATTAGCTATCTTTAGTTCTTATAACAAAAAACACAACAACTCGGCGGTCTCTACCAACCTACCTAATACTATTACACTATTGGAGGCAAAACCGCTGGTGTAGAATAACGCAAGGCATGTTAAACTTTACTATTACTACTGTTTATGGCCTAGTTATAGTATGTACGCAGACATTCCATTCCATCAAGATATTGTTCGGCACTTTATCTTCGATAATACCGCTATTCGAGGCGAGTGGACGTTACTACAGCAGAGTTATCAAGATGTTTTAAAACGTCATAATTATCCATCGGCAATACAAAACATCTTGGGAGAATTCATTGCTGCTGCTTGCCTACTCAGTACCACTATCAAGTTTGACGGTACTCTTAGTATCCAGGCTAAAAGTGAAGGTGATGTTTCACTCGTAATAGCAGAGTGTACTAGCCAACAAAAAATACGGGCTATTGCTCACGTGGCCAACCCAACGCCCTCCAATAGGTTCCAAGATATCCTCAAAGATGGCCATATGGCAATAACAATTACACCAGCCACCGGGGAACGCTACCAGGGTATTGTACCGCTTGAAGGGGATAGCCTGGCAGCCTGCTTAGAACTGTATTTTTACCAGTCGGAGCAACTTAACACAAAGCTCTGGCTGTCCGCTAACGGCGATCGGGCAGCAGGTATGTTATTGCAAGCGCTGCCAAAAGAAACCGCTACTTTCGCCGCAGAAGAAGATGAAAACTGGAACAGAATCATAGAGTTAGCAAAAACTCTCAGCACTCACGAAATGTTAAATTTGGATCACGAAACAGTACTACACCGTTTATTTCACGAAGAACAAGTCCGCCTATTTGAAGCCAAAGATGTTAACTTTCACTGTCAATGCTCCGTTGAGCGTACCGCTCAAGCGCTGCGCTCACTCGGCATTGATGACGCTAATAAAATTTTGGCTAAAAAGGGTTTTATTACCATCGATTGTCAGTTTTGTGGCCACAGGTATCGCTTTAATAAAAACCAGGTGGACGATATTTTTGCACCAAAAGGCCCAATTCATCACTAATTCGAGTTTTTGTATTTACCTACCAACTATCTAAAGCAATAGTTTTCACATTATTTTCAATAAGTTAATAAAATCATTGGAATATAAACCATACAAAATAAGTGGTTTTTTGTGGTTAGCATTAACGGCCCTTTTTTGAGACAATAGCGCGCCAAAATTTTATTGCTCCGCCGACATTAGCAACCACTAATACAAGCGGACCGTTGATTTAAGTTTTTTAATTCGGCCACAAGCTGAAAGGACGGAAAAAATATGACACAAGATAATAGCGCAGCAACCATCTTTAATGATCTCAGTACCGCTCAATTGGTTGAAGAATCGTTACAGCGCGAAGAAGCGACATTAACTAACACGGGCGCATTGCTCGTTACAACAGGTAAACGCACTGGTCGTTCCCCTGCAGATAGATTTATCGTCGATGAGCCAAGTACTCGTGAAGCTATCGATTGGGGCAACATCAATCGGCCATTTGTTGCCGACAAATTTGATGCGCTATGGCAGCGTGTTAGCGACCATATTGCTCAGAATGATTTATTCATCTCTCGCTTACATGTCGGCTCTGACGCAGAGCACTATATTCCTGTCAAAGTGCAGACTGAAACTGCCTGGCAAAATCTATTTGGCCGCAATATGTTCGTGAGACCACAAGCATACAACGGTAAAGCAAAAGAAGAGTGGCAAATTATCAATGCCCCAACTTTTGTCTGCCAGCCTGAGCGCGATGGCACTAACAGTGATGGCACTGTTATTATCAATTTCGCTCAGCGCAAAGTGTTACTCGCCGGCATGCGATATGCTGGAGAGATGAAAAAAGCAATGTTCTCGGTACAAAATTTCCTACTGCCAGAGAAGGGTGTATTGCCAATGCATTGCGCGGCAAACGTCGGCGAAGAAGGCGACGTGGCACTATTTTTCGGTCTGTCAGGCACGGGTAAGACCACACTCTCCGCTGACCCTGAACGCTACTTGATTGGTGACGATGAGCACGGCTGGGCAAAGGGTGCCGTCTTTAACATTGAGGGCGGCTGTTACGCCAAGACCATCAATTTAAGCCAAAAAAATGAACCGGTTATTTGGGATGCCATTCGTTTTGGCGCGATTGTAGAGAACGTCGTTGTAGACGCTGAAACGCGTGTTGCCAACTACGACGATACCTCTATTACAGAAAATGGCCGATGCTGTTACCCCCGCGAACATGTTGCGATGCGTGCTGAAGCAAATGCCGCCGGCGAACCAAAAGCAGTGATATTCTTGACCTGTGATGTTACTGGGGTTCTACCGCCGGTATCAATTCTCTCCAAAGAAGCCGCTGCCTACCACTTTCTCAGCGGTTATACCGCACTCGTCGGTTCAACGGAAATGGGTTCTGGCAGTGGCATTAAGTCGACGTTTTCAACTTGCTTCGGCGCACCTTTTTTCCCGCGACCAGCGAGAGTCTATGCCGATCTACTGATGAAACGCGTTGAGGAATTTGACAGTCAAGTCTATCTTGTTAATACCGGTTGGACAGGCGGTTCGGGGGCTCCTGGAGGCGCTGGCTCACGTTTTCCCATCCCGGTTACCCGCGCAATTGTTGCGGCATGCCAGAGTGGTAAACTCAGAGGCACGGCTACTCATCACCTAGAAGGCCTTAACCTTGATATTCCACTCGCTGTTGATGGTGTTGACAGTCAGTATCTTAATCCTAGAGAAACCTGGCAAGATAAAGATGCTTATGATGCTCAGGCAAAAAACCTTATTAGTCAGTTTATCAATAACTTTAAAAAGTTTGAGATCTCAGAAGAGATTGTTAAAGCAGGCCCTAGTATCTTAACTGACTAACTGCTACTTACTATTAGCCCGGCAAACATGCCGGGCATCAACATCATTCAAGTCAACACTATTCTATTCAAATAGTCACTCCGCCAAATACTCACTACCACAGCGCCCTACTGCAGCCAAGCTACTTGCACGTAGCATTGTTATAGCAGAGTCGCGAGCTGCATTTATACACATATACACATCCATTTATGCTAGCTAACCTTTGCCAAGCAGGTCCGGCATCAATATAAAAAACCGATAGCCGCAATTACCATAATTTAGGATAATGTAACGCATTAATGACTTAATATAGCTATGAAAAAACTACTATGCGTAACATATATAACCAAATTGCGGAAGAACTTAACGTCGCCAATCAACAAATTGAAGCTGCAGTAAATTTATTGGATGAAGGTGCATCAGTACCTTTTATTTCGCGCTACCGAAAAGAAGTCACCGGTGGTTTGGACGATAGCCAAATGCGCCAATTAGAAAGTCGTTTGCATTATTTGCGAGAACTTGATGCTAGACGAACAACAATATTACAAAGTATCTCGGAGCAAGGTAAGTTGACATCAGAGCTGAAAAAAGAGATTCAGCAAGCCGAGACAAAAAGTATACTGGAAGACCTATACCTGCCCTACAAACCTAAACGCCGCACTAAAGGCCAAATAGCTATTGACGCAGGTTTAACTCCCCTTGCTGATGCGCTATATACAAATCCAGAACTTGACCCAACCATTGAAGCAGAAAAATTCATCAGTATCGAGCAAGGCATCAATGATAACAAAGCCGCCCTTGATGGTGCCAAATATATTTTAATGGAACGCTTTAGTGAAGATGCAAAACTCGTTAACAACTTACGGAATATAATTTGGTCAGACGGAATTCTGGATGTCAGCGTTGTTAAATCAAAAGAAAAAGAAGGCATTAAATTCAGCGACTATTTCGCTTATCAAGAACCCTTGCATGACATTCCTTCACACCGGGCACTCGCTATCTTTCGAGGCCATAAAGAGGGGATATTACAGTATAACATCATGCTCGGAGACGAGATTGCTGATCAGCCCCATCGCTGCGAGATCATCATTCGAGAACATTTTTCCATTACAGATAACGGTCGCCCAGCTGACAAATGGTTAATTGAATGTGTCAAGTGGGCCTGGCGGGTCAAATTGCTTCCCCATTTAGAAACTAATCTCTTGGCAAAGCTAAAAGAAAATGCCGAAGAAGAGGCTATTCAAGTCTTTGCCAAAAATATGAAAGATATTCTACTAGCCGCCCCCGCCGGTCAACGCGCCACTATTGGCCTTGACCCTGGCCTGCGAACTGGGGTAAAAGTTGCCATCATCGACACGACGGGCCAGGTCGTTGACCACACTACAATATATCCCCATGCCCCACAACATAAATGGGATGAGGCTATCCAGATCTTATCGAGATTATGTCAACAACACGAGATCGAGTTAATTAGTATTGGTAATGGCACTGCTTCACGGGAAACTGATAAACTCGTGGGTGAATTAATGCAACGACATGCTAATCTCAATCTACGCAAGATAGTCGTTAACGAGGCCGGCGCCTCTGTTTACTCTGCATCAGAATTTGCCACCCAGGAGTTACCCAATCTGGACGTGACTATTCGCGGTGCTGTTTCCATAGCACGCCGATTACAAGACCCTCTTGCAGAGCTGGTAAAAATTGAACCAAAGTCAATTGGTGTTGGCCAGTATCAACATGATGTCAATCAAGCCTATATGGCACGCAGCCTAGATGCCGTAGTAGAAGACTGCGTCAATGCCGTTGGCGTTGACATTAATACGGCGTCTACCCCACTACTACGCCGTGTTTCCGGGCTAAATACGACAATCGCCAATAATATTGTTGAGTTTCGTAATAAAAACGGTGCCTTTACTGACCGTAGCCAACTGCAACAAGTGCCTAGGTTAGGTGACAAAGCGTTTGAACAGTCGGCAGGTTTTTTACGCATTCGCGATGGCGACAACCCACTCGATAGCTCCAGTATCCACCCCGAGGCATATCCAGTCGTTACTAAAATAGCAAAGAATACAGGTAAGAACGTTGAAGCTTTGATGACTGATAAGAAGTTTCTTCGCTCTCTTAATCCCGCTGATTTTATCGATACACAGTTTGGCATACCGACCATAACCGACATTATTGCCGAGCTAGACAAACCTGGCCGAGACCCTCGTCCTGAATTTAAAACAGCAGAGCTGAAAGAAGGTGTTAATACCTTGGAAGACGTAAGACCTGAGATGATTCTAGAAGGCACCGTCACAAATGTCACAAATTTCGGCGCTTTTGTTGATATTGGTGTACATCAAGATGGGCTGGTGCATATCTCCGCACTATCGTATAAATTTGTGAAAGAACCCCGCGAAGTCGTCAAGGCAGGCGATATCATTAAAGTCAAAGTAATGGACGTAGATGTTAAGCGCAAACGCATTAGTTTAACCATGCGCCTTGATGATCAAATAGATAATACAATAAAAAATCAACCGCTTCATTTAGGCGACGCAAAACAAAAACAGGCTAGCGACAAGGCAAAAACCAACAAGCAGCGTGCCAACTTAACTAACAAAACTCAACACCATCAAACACAGGGTACGTTTGCATCGTTATTTGAGCAGGCCCAAAAACGACAAAAAAGTAAGTCTAGATAAAAATCTTGGATTACGCGGACGTCAATTTACATGAGGCAATGACACTGAATAAGTGGCACTGGGTATTTAAAAGAGTTTTCGTTTAATCTAGCTAACATCTGCGCTATAAACGCATATAAACAGGATGGCCCTAGTCTGCTACGGCAACAGATGTATCTAAGATAACAAGCACATGGCGCAAGTCATTGAGCCTTTCACGGATTATTTCCCGAGCATGTTGATAATTTGGGTTGGTTTCATCGTACCAAATGAAATTGCCTTGAAAACCGAGAAATACGCTATGCCCTTGAAATTGTGTTTCAATACGACTCAGAGCCTTTAGCACCTGGCGTGTCTTGTCTTCCCATGTTTTACCTTCTAACGCATCGGCATCAGTAGCTTTATAACTTTTACTAATCTTCACGCCTTGGGCAAACAATTGTTTGAGTTGCGCCTCATAAGCACTACGCTTCTTTTGTAGCGCAATACGCTCTTTTTTCTTGCCTTCTAGCTCTGTAATTTCTGCCTGAAGACGCTTCACTTCTTGATCTTTAGTAATAAATTCAGCCCGCGGAACATAGCTCGTTTGCAACTCCACGTTGGAGATATAGGTGTCTTGCTTAATCATATCAAGCCCAAGGCCTACCATGACGAGCTTAAAAAACAAAATGCCACAAATAAAACCAATTGACCAAGCACCAATCGGCAATGTTGTTGCGGCCGATGCTGATCCATCCACTCGAGCCATCAGTATTTGATTCTCCAATTACTTATTCGGTGACAAAATAAATTCTTCACTAGTGTGCTATATTTTTAGCCGAATTTTATTATCTCTAGGCCATCCGTGCAAATTACACGAGCTTGCTAACCCATCGCCCTACCCCGTCCAAAATGTACCACATCTAGAGTGAATTTAAAGCGCAATTTAGCCTGAGAAGCCACACTCAGCCTCATATGGCGCAAAAACGCTACTATACTTAAGCCATTGAGTTCTACTGCTTATGCATAAGGGCATGTGTTACACGGATTTAATCTGATCAAATAAAGGCCAGTCTTAGTGCTCCCAAAAGACCAAATTATAAACAAATCAAACGCTTTGAAGCGGCTGCAAGACAACGCCTGCTTGCAACTCAATTCACTGCGGTATTTCACACAGTATTTTCTCTAAAAATTCTGCCGCGCCATGCTCAGTATCCAGCTCATAGCCAACGAAACCCAGCTTCTGATAAAGCGTCCGTGCTGGAAAATTGCCGCGGAGTACTTCAAGCGTTAGCTTACAATAACCATGCTGAAGACAAATACTTTCAGCCGCCTGTAGCAATTTTTCCGCCACCTGTTGTCGCCGATATGATTCTTCTACATAGACATCATGTATGTTCAGCAGCGGCATTGCATAAAAAGTTGAAAAACCACGAAACGCATTCACTAACCCAATTGCTGGCTCATCCGGCCTGGTTTTATCGATCGCCAGTAAACTATGAGCACCGTTTATGTTTCTCAAAGCAGGTATCAGGTTTTCGACCGCATACGGCGTCAATGGCCTTCCGCCTCCCATGGTGTCTAATGCATACTTATTTAGCAACGTTAAAATAGATTCACAATGCTTGGCATTATCGTAGTCCGCCTGAATAATCATTATCACGTAGTTATCTCACGTAGCTATCTCACATAGTTATCTGCTCGCTATACTTTCGTCATTATCACTCTAGTCATTTCTTTCCAAGACAAACGTACTTGAGTCACTCAAAACCTCACCCAAGCTTGACGCTCTATAAGTGAGCCAATAGGTTTTCCCCTCGAAAGCAACTACCATGACCAGGACAAATAAAAGCGGGTTCAAGCTTCCTAAGATTTTTAATGGTCTCCGACAAATGAAACGGGTTAGAGTAAATGGAAGGCGTAACAACCCCTCCCTTTTTCTTACTACCTAATAGTGTATCGCCCGTTAACAGGCTCTTGGTGGGTTCATGATAAAAGCAACAACTGTCCCATGTGTGTCCTGGTGTGTGAAGAACCCTCCAGTCAGGGAAACCGGGCACATAATCTCCACCTTTCAAACGATAATCTGGTTCACCAACCTTATGTTGGCTGACAATTTCACTATCTAAATCAGCTGTCGGTTTGAGTTCAGCGGCGGCATCGCGTTGCGCATTAAAATACATCTCCCATGAACGGCTCCGTAGAGCTTCAGCACAGCCGGAACTAAAACGAAATACCATACCCATTGGGTCATTCACTAACTTGACTAACGGATCAAGTGATGCCAAAGGGTAAGCGATCTTAGCATTACACTGTTTTGCCAAGCGACGAACACCCCCAATATGATCAGGGTCGTCATGTGTAGACATCACCAAAGCAACTTCTTGCAAAGAGCGTTTAAGCACTTGCTCTATAAACCCTAATACATATTTTTCGCCTTGTGTTGCCACATCCACAACAAATAATTGATCACAATCTTCAATAACATAGCTATTGACCAAGCGACCTTTTACTTGATGTATTTCCATATTTCTAATCCTACAGCTATATAGATAGGTTAACGACTCTAAAACACGATCAAACAAAGACAAATCAGGTTAATGCTATACTTGTGTACAGGCTTTTAGGCAATGTCCAACACGATGGCGACACAAAGTAGTTGAGAAAGTAGTCTATATCATTGGCTATACTAAAACGCCTATACGCCCAGACAGCCAATAATTTTGTTCACTCTAGGTGAAAAGCAATAGCCAATAGACTATAATTTTTTCATATTTATTAGTAACTTAACCAAGATTATGCTAACCGGCAACATAGTGTCATCGACGCAACCCTATGAAAAACTATTTTCTCCTACTGACGTCTAAGCAATAGAGGAATAATGAACCCATCTGACATTACAGCTTATTCGTCATCATTGATACTATGCAAATACCCTTAATACTTAACAACCCCCGATGGCGGTACGCCTGCCTCAATATCGTCATACTCATATTAACTGTCCAGCTATCGGGATGCTCAAGGGTTGTATATCATTTTGCTGACTGGATAATCGTAAAACAAATCGATAAATATTTAGATCTCAACGATGAACAACAACAATTTGCTAAACAGCGCGTTGACTATCATCTTAACCGCATAGAGTTAGAAGAATTTCCGCTATACATTAATCTCTTTAAAGACTTCAAATCCGGATTACACCAGGGCCTTGATGATCAAACATTTGAACGCCTCAATAGACATTATCAAACGAGAGTTGAATATACGTTACAGCAGTTATCGTTTGATATTGGGGCGCTACTCGCTACATTATCAGATAAACAGCTAGATCGTTTAGAGCGTCGTCTACTAAAAGAAAACCGAAAAGCCTATGAGCATATAGATTATACGAAGGAAAAAAGAAAAAGTGCTCGACAAAAGGCTTTTATCAAACGAGTTAAGAATTGGTATGGAAAATTATCAAAGGAACAGCGACAAAAAATAACAACTTGGTACGAAACAATACCTGACAATGATCATCTGTGGTATCAGTACGCCAACAATCAAATTAAGTTTATCATTAAAGTGATTCGCTCTACCGACGACCCCAATATCATTGCTAACCTTATCACTGACTACTGGTTCAATCGAGAAAACTATTTCACTGATAAGCTTGAACAGCAATATCAGCAGCAGCTACAAGCGTTAAAAACTACCATTATTCGCATAGACAGTATTATGTCAGACAAGCAAAAGCAACATGCCATGCGTAAGCTTGACCGATATATTGAATTGCTAGAAGCATTACACCAAAAAAACTTCCCACCTACATCTTGAATGGCTCTAAAACCACAAGTAACAAAGATCAAATTGCACACACTACGTGTATTAATATGGCCACACGCTAATCAATAATACTACGCCTTTACTAACCCTATCGAGATAGCATCTCCTAAAATCGTATAAATAAAATGACATGCAACGGTAATAGGCAGTAATAATTCACTAAAATATGGCTAAATCAATCAAATGGGGTTAAAATTTTACTCACTGATGCAATAGATAGTTTGAAATTAAAAATCAAATTATTTAATAAAGTATTAAAGTTTAAAACATTTTAAATAAATTATAGGTACTAATTAAATAAACTATAGGTACTAAATAGTTACTAAACTAAATAATTACCTTGTTTAATAGCTACTTTAGTTTGGTTTGAATGACTACTTTGTTTGACGTTATGAGATAGCTTCACGATAAGTAAGATCGTTACATAGAAACTACCCCATTTCAGTAGTTATATATCATAGCAGTGGAGAAATATGGATACCCTTTTTATTATCCGAAATCAAAACAATCAATTCTTAACTCGCAAAAATGACTGGGTAGATGGCAGTGAAGCCCAAGCGCTTTTTAAAACACCCCATCACGATATTGCACTCAATCAGCTTATCGAAATTAATACCAAGCATATTGATTTGCGTTGCGAACTTGTTAAATGTCAGCCCAACGAAAAAGGCATTCCCGTTATTCCCACGCTAGAAGCGTTTGCCGATACCGCGCCAAATTTCCCTATCTTTCATCATGAGCCCCAAGAGGAAGATTCTTTATCTTCAAATGATACAGCTACCGACTTTGCCTCGACAGATAGCCCTGTCGAAAACTGTGATACTGAATCAGAATCGGCCAAAGACACTCTTGGGGCAAATAACAATGATGCCAACTACGGTATAGCCCACGACTTAGTAGACCATACCAGCTCTCTACCACCAACCGAAAACGAACAAAGCTTAGGCATGACGAACTAGGCAATACGGACTAGACAACTTATAATAAACAGTGCAAGTATCTTGCAATTAGATGCAATGTAAATCATAGTGCACTAAGCTTTAATACTTTTCCCAGTAACTGCCGTGTGTACAATTAGCTACACGTGGTTTCAAATGTTTAGCTAGCTAGTTTGGGCACAGCCTTTAAGCGTTATTTATTTAAAGATTTCAGGCTGTTCGCTTAACGGTAACAATAGTAAACAAGGAGTCTGCATTGCATCAGCTCTTCAAATTGCGCCTAAATGCACTTGTCAATAAAAATGCCTTTCGTTTATTAAATAGTATTAACCGAGGCATTGAAAAAGAAAGCTTACGCATTCAGCCAAATGGTAGACTAGCTCAAACGCCTCATCCACAACATTTAGGCTCAGCACTCGCCCACCCACGCATTACGACCGACTATTCCGAAGCACTACTGGAGTTTATTACGCCTGTCGCCAACAACATGAACGACAGCTTAACCTGCTTAGATGAAATTCATCGTTTTGTTTACAGCCAATTGGAAAACGATGAGTTGCTTTGGGTTGCTAGTATGCCTTGTGTGCTACCAGGAGAAGAGCACATTCCTGTAGCACAGTACGGCAACTCAAATGTAGCAAAAATGAAAACAACCTACCGCATAGGATTAGGCCACAGATACGGCCGGTTGATGCAAACTATTGCAGGCATTCATTATAATTTTTCACTCCCGAACGGTTTTTGGCCACTCTACCAAGATATAGAAAAAAATCAGGATGATCTAACGGCATTTAAAACTCGGTCCTATTTTAGTTTAATTCGTAACTTCAGGCGTTATTTTTGGCTACTCATTTATTTGTTTGGTTCATCTCCCGCAGTCTGCCACACATTTTTGCAAGGCAGAAAACATCAACTACAACCCGCTGGTAAAGGCACTCTGTTTGCACCTTGGGGTACATCGCTACGCATGGGTAATTTGGGTTATCAAAGCGACGCGCAAGCTAGTCTCATTGTTTGCTACAACGACTTGGAAACCTATATGAAAACACTGTCTAGCGCAATCCACCACCCCCTACCCGAATACGAAAAAATTGGTGTTAAGGTTAACGGCGAATACCGCCAACTAAATGCCAGTCTGCTACAGATTGAAAATGAATTTTACAGCTCTATCAGGCCCAAACGAACAACTCAATCTGGCGAAACACCATTGCACGCGCTACAAGAACGAGGAGTTGAGTATATTGAAGTACGTTGTATTGATGTCGCCCCTAGCCAGCCGCTAGGCATAGACCCCGAGCAAATCCATTTCTTAGATACTTTTTTGCTATTCTGCCTGGTAGAGGACAGTCCTAAAACCAACCCTGATGAATATTATACTATCCAACAGAATCAACAAGCCATTGTTATGCAAGGCAGAGCCCCCAATCTAATGCTTAGCACTGGCTCCGAAAAAAAGTCAGTAAAAAGCTGGGGCTCTGATCTACTCGACAAAATGAGCGATGTGGCAACCCTGTTAGATCAAGCGAATAACACGACCCAATACAGTAAGGCGCTACAACGACAACAAACTAAAGTTGCTGACCCGCAAGCTACCCCTTCTGCCCAGGCACTTAGCATGATGCAAGAGTTCAACAATTCGTATTTTACTATGGCGATGCATTACGCTATACAGCACAAACAATTTTTTCTGTCACGCCCGCTGGCTAGCGATAGACTCGATTTTTATGAACAACTCGCCGAGCAGTCTTTACAAAAACAGCTAGATATTGAAGCTTCTGATAAACTAACGTTTGACGCATACCTCGATGCATATTACAGCCAATAAGACGTATCAACTATTTGAGGCAAGCAAACAGACTATTATTGTTGCACAACAAAAGAATTAAATAGGACATCATCAACCACATCTTCTTCTTTCGTTTCTGCCTTAAAAAATAGGTTAATTTCTTCCAGCGCTTTTTTCCGTACTTCTTCTTTCCCTACCGATGTAACAACCCTTTCTTCAACTTGATCACTTAATAAGGAGACAACAACATGGCGAACTGGCGCCATATGCATACGAATCAAATCAGCTGACAAATCACTTAAAACTCGTAACGATACATCTACTTTCACATAACGCAGCCTGCCACTACCACCATAGTTGGCAACAAAGGCGGGTTTTAGCCGAACATATTGGGCGGTGGGTTTTGCTTGTTCCTCGTCGTCACTCGCAAAAACAGGAAAGGCCACACTCAATAATAGGCAAATTAGCAATGGTGCACGAACCAACTTGAACACTTATTATCCTCCAAAGCAACAGGCAAACCACCTCAACCTACCAGTAATCATAGACGACTCTTCAGTAGTTGGAAAACTCAAGCATTGCCATGTAGCAACAACTAAGAAGACATTTAATAGGCTAAATGCTATTATTCTTAATGCCATACTGAACTATTTAGCGGCCATGCTATCTTACGAACTATGATAGATTTTAGTGGAAAATTATCTCACCGGACAATAAATATCCTGCTGTTCTTTATCTGCCTTTTTCTTATTACTACGGCGATGATAATGCAGGAGATTTTTGGTATGCACCCCTGCCCACTTTGTATCACGCAGCGTATTTTTGTGGTAGCGGCGGGTATAATAGCCATATTGGCGGCCATACATAATCCAGGAATAACAGGCCTTCGAGTTTACGCCGCACTAGGGTTACTCGCCGCTGGCTCTGGTGCCGGTTTTTCTGGTCGGCATGTCTGGCTGCAAAATTTACCAGAGGATCAAGTACCCTCTTGCGGGCCTGGCCTTAGCTATATGTTTGAGAATTTTCCTATTATGGAAGCCTTTGAGCTATTACTATTAGGCGATGGTAACTGCTCTGAGGTAGTATGGTCTTTTCTTGGATTAAGCATACCTGGCTGGCTGCTGGTAAGTTTCATTGGCTTAATCATAATAAATGGCTGGCAGCTTTTTAGAAAGGCGTAGCTGCATTTAGCTCAACCATAAGAATCTATATTACTACTACACGATGTTAAAAGGCCTATTGGTTCTGCTAATTTTTCAATGTCTAGGTGAGGCCATTAGCCAACTATCGGATATTCCTATTTCAGGGCCAATCATAGGCATGCTGCTTTTGTTCTTGGCTTTGCAAATTTACCCACATCAACACCTCACAAGTATAGAAACATGCAGCACTAACCTAATTACCCACTTGCCTCTATTATTTTTGCCTGCTGGGGTAGGTATATTTTTTTTAGACCCTGAATACTTAAATCAATGGCCAGCTATTTTCGTATCAATGATACTCGGCACAATCCTCGCCATAGTCATTACAGCTATGACAATGAAATTGATAACAGAAAATCGTCATGACAAGTAATCTCCCTGCGTCAATTCATGCAAGCTTAGCATCATCAACGGTATCAGTCAGCGAGCCGAGCCACTGGCTACATTCACCACTTTTTTTAATTACTTTAACACTATTGGCCTACCAACTGGGGCAAACCTTTTATCGTAGAACAGGTAAAATATTTTTTTTGCATCCTCTTATTACCAGTTCAACCGCTATTGCCTCAACCTTAATGGCACTACAAGTAGATTATGAGCACTATTTCTCTGCTACTTACCTACTGCACTTTCTCCTAGGTCCCGCTACTGTTGCATTAGCATTACCGCTTCATCGCTATTTTCACTGCGTCAAAACTCAAGCTACTCCCATTGTCGCGACTCTAGTCATCGGTAGCCTATGCGCTATTACCAGCACGCTATGGTTGGCTGATAGTCTGGGGGCAAGCCAGGATGTACTCTTATCTTTAGCGCCAAAATCGGTTACCACACCTATCGCACTCAACATCATTGATGTGATTGGTGGCTCACCTTTTCTGACGGCAGGCGTTGTAGTAACAACAGGTGTGGTCGGTGCTACCGTTGCACCTTTGATTTTTCAGTTAATCAAAGTAAAAAGCCATCGCATACAAGGCTTTACTCTAGGGCTAACAGCACATGGCGTTGGTACAGCGAAAGCATTTGAAATTAGCGGTGAAGCTGGTGCATTTGCCAGTTTAGCGCTCGGCCTTACCGGCATTTTTATTGCGCTAGTACTGCCTCATGTTATCCAATGGTTTGTGTAGTATGAACTCGTCAATTTAGCCGGTTCTTATCGGTTACCCATTATTGGTGGTATGGCTGGCATTCATTATCAATGCCTATACACCACACATGACAAGTACTTTTCAACGATTCAACCTTTTTGTTCAATAATCGCATAAAAAAGGTCATTGAAGCTTAATTTTTTCTTGCTACTATAAGTCAGCTAACCTATGCTGAATACTGCTAAGCGAACACTCTACTAATAATTAATAGTAATTATTTATACTTCTGTGACAATTTTGAAAATTCTTGTTATATAGCAATGCTGATTGGCCCAAAAGACAAGACGAAAGTGTTTAAAAAATGTTTTCAAAGGCTTTAAATAGGGGTAAAGTAAGTATAAAGTTTAAGTATCAGATTACTATTTAAAGTTAACGCTTACGCATTAACTTTAAACACATCCAAATTTAAAAATTTTAAAAATAAGGAGCTAGATGGCCCGCTATGTTAGACAACTGTAAATCAGCCAAAGAGCGCTGGGGAGGCGTGCACGACATCATAGATAGGTGGCTGCACGAACGTCAAGAACTTATCGTATTGTACTGTAACGTGACTGGCTTAGAAGAAATTTCCTCATCTAATCAAACAACTGCTGAAAAAGCCCAAGCGTTTTGTCAGATTTTAATGGACTACCATTCTGCCGGCCATTTTGAAGTCTATGAACAACTTATTCAAGAAACCCAAGCATTTGATGATAAAGATGGCATTGCCTTAGCCAAAGAGCTTGTACCAAAAATTGAAGAACTTACTGAGTACGCAGTCAACTTCAATGACAAATATGACCATCCAGAAGATGATTACGAAGAACTGCGCCAAGAATTAGCTGAGGATTTATCAAAATTAGGTGAAGTGCTCGAAATACGCTTTGAGCTTGAAGACCGCCTTATTGAACATCTACATATGGCTCACAAAGAGCTGGTTGCATAAACTCACCTAGCCTCTCCCCCAAAGTAAGGACACAGTCTGTGTCCTTTGGTTGTTCATTCTGACAATCCTGCCAGATTTCAGGAAAATATCACTTTCATTGTCTAAGCTTTCACTAACGTCAGCGTTTATATTCAACAAGTTAAGCTATTCATATGACCGTTAAAAGACCAGCAATAATGTCCATACTTTGTTTAGTTGTATTGGGCCAAGTAGGTTGCGGCAACGATGCTGCACCAACTCAAAGCTGGGAAGTTGCCACCAAAGGCATCTACGCCGCTGCGTTGGGATTAAATGGCACATTGGTGCTGGGTTCAATTCATCATGGCGGTAGCCTATGGCAGCTCAGTGAGCCTGTCGAGCGGCTCTATAACTGGAATCATCAGCAGGGGGAATATACCCAAATAGTCGCTACCGCATTTTCCCCAGA
>JANQMK010000340.1 GCA_028280085.1 Pseudomonadales bacterium | reverse complement strand
ACTATCATTTAACTTAGCAATAAGGGAAACGACTGAGCGCTTATTTTCTGGGACGCGCTTACCCTTTATAATTTGCGGCTTCGAAAGAAAGTAGCCTTGAAATAGCTGAAAACCCAAATTGGCGCAATGATCAAACATTTTGTGGTTTTCAACTTTTTCTGCAAGTAGCTTGACGGGATAATTAGAGAGCGTCGCTACCGCTTGCTCGAGTTCTGCCGAGCTATGGTGAAGCACGTCGAGTTTAACAATGTCCGCATAGTCAAGCAGTTTCAGATTCTCTTCCTGCAAAACGAAATCATCCAGTGCAACAGTATAGCCTTTGTCTTTCAGTTGCTTGATACCTTCTATGAGTTCGGCATCGACTTTAAGACCTTCTAAGACCTCAACAACAAAATGATTTTTTTCGAAAGGCTGGGGAGTAAGAATTAAATTTCGAGTAAAATTGATGAAAGCCTTGTTATTACCAACAACATCAGTGATATTAAGTTCAGTAAAAGCGTTTAGTAATACCTGAGAAGTCGCATGATCTCCATCGATAAAATCTGCCCGGTTATCGGTACTTGCGCGAAACAGTAACTCATAGGCAACAACATTGAGTTTTCTATCAAATATTGGTTGCCTGGCGAGCAGTACATGTGAGTTATCCATAGACTGTCTGATTAATTTCTACTTCAGTAATAAGCTAGGAACTGTTGAATTTACATAACACTACGGCCTATTTTAAGTGTAGTTCAGGCTAATGGTGGAGTGTAGTGGTTTCATAACAAATTGTAATAGTATATGTTTTGGTTATATTTGCACAAAGGGCTGGTGATGTTAGCCATACCTCCGACAACACGCTAAGTTGGTACGAAAGCAGTGGTAGACTACACTTAACTAAGGGAACATGGAAGTATGTTAAAGCGGTAAAAGTGTTTTAACTAGTTGACGTTTTTAGGTTTAATAGCTTATGTCAAGTATCTTAGATAAAGTTAATCAGCGTACTCAACTCGTCGGCGAAAATCGACTGGAGCTGCTGACGTTTAAATTGCGCGGTCGGCAATTGTATGCAATTAATGTTTTTAAAGTCCAAGAAGTGGTGGCTTTACCTAAACTTACGTCCATGCCTAATCGCCACCCAAGCGTTGTGGGAGTGACTCATCTACGAGGACATACCATTCCCGTGATTGATTTAAGCCAAGCTATCGGGAATAGGCCGATTGCTACTGACGGAAATCGCAATATTGTTGTAACTGAATATAACTTGTCGATACAAGCTTTCTTGGTGGGTGGGGTAGACCGCATAGTAAATTTGAATTGGGAAGAAATATCACCTCCGCCACCAGGTACCGGTAAGAGTCATTTCTTAACAGCCATTACTCGGTTGGATGGAGAGATTGTTGAGATTGTTGATGTAGAGAGGGTTCTCTCTCAAATTATACCTTACGATACGTCAATTTCTGGCGATGTATACGACGAACGGCTGGCAGCAAAAGCACGGGAGCTAGGCCTTGAGGTATTGCTCGTAGATGACTCTGGTACCGCACTAAGACAAGCCTCTGAAACCCTAAGTACTTTGGGTATGACCATACATACTGCTAGTAATGGTCAACGGGCGTTAGATTTGCTGAATGAGTGGAAGGGCGAAGAAAATAGGCTATCGAATAAGTTAGCGATGGTAATTACTGATGCTGAAATGCCTGAGATGGACGGCTATAGATTAACGTCTGAAATTCGTAAAGATCCGTTACTTAAAGATTTATTCGTTGTACTACATACATCATTGAGTGGAAAATTTAATGAATCAATGGTTGAAAAAGTGGGCTGTGATGAATTCATTTCGAAATTTCAACCAAATATATTGGCTGAAGTAGTACTTGGTCAAGTTTCCTATTTGCTCGATCAGATGGGTATTGAACCTTGATAAATTTGGCAAATTTTTTATACATTGTTAATTTAGTAAGTAAACGATTTTTCTGATAGTTATTTTGTTACCTATTCAATTTAAATTATTTAAAACTAATCGTTAGTAAGAAGGTCAAGATAATAAAGCCCATGCCTTCGTATTTTTTCAGCACACTAGTTGGCAGTATTACCCCTAATGCTGCCAGGGTAATTGGTGTGGGGAGATGTCAATGGGGTTACACTCGGATTCTGGTGGTGGCGAAGCAGTAATATTCTTCAATGATAACCTTGATCGCCCTCAAGAAATGCTGTACCTGGAATTTGAGGCTGTACTCGATTCTTTTATTGGGTTGCCAGATTTCGCTAATCAAACCAAGCGAGCAGCATACTTGCGCATTGACGGCTACCTTAACATTACCGCTATTGTCTTCTTTCTTATAAAATTTGATGATCTAGGCGCGGCAGATAAAAAATGGAATTTGCCTTTAAGAGAACTTGCCGATTCGGGAGGGTATGGTCCTGATCTGGGCGCCGGAGGTGCTATTAAATTAAACTGTCATTCTCAGTGTGACGATAGCCGATATCAGCAGTTTTTATGGGAGCCGAAATCATCAAGAGAGGACAATGAATACGTTACACTGAGAAAAATTGTAAAAGATAACCGGCTAGGTATCGTTACTGCAAAGTTAAACTCTGAATCTGATCAGCGTTATGTGGCTGTTAACGAACAACTTCCGTCGACTAGTTCTGCAATAACATCGGCCATGTCATCTAATAAAGATGGTCATGATATGACGAGTCAAGCAAATTCAGCAGAATTTGATAATACAGCGTTGCGAAATGAAGTATTGGTAGAAGATCTGCGCATTGAAATTACTCAGCAAATTAGCAAGCAGTATCAGAATAAACTTAGAGAAAAGTTATCTGAATTGATGCAGACGCACAAGAGTGAGTTTTCCGAATATGATAATGAGCAGAAACGAGCTGTTGATGTACTTAAACGTGAGCAACAAACAGTAATATCTGATCAACTTGAGCAGATAGAAGATTTAAGACAGCAACTTATCCAAATGGAAGAAATTAATAACGAACTGAAACAGCGGTTGAATGACAAAGCTATTGGTATGGCGGCAATGGAAGAACAACTAGCGCAGCACGAGTGGAATGAATGCGCGGCCGAACAACAAGCAAATGCGTCTTCGCTAGAGCAACAACTCAGTACCGAGCTGAAAGACAAACTGGAACAAGAGAATTTCACGTTACAAGAAATGATAAGGATGAGAGATATCGAGTTATATTATCGTTATGAGCAAGAAACATGTATGCGTGATGAGCTAGCTATATTAAGGGCAGAAGGGCCTAGATTAACGGATGATGATGGTGACTACTCTATAGATGACCTTCACGCTGGGGGCATAACCTTTGTTGTGTTTCACCCTGGGGCTGGGCATCTTACTCTACCTCGCGAAGATATCGAAAAATATATTGAACACCCTCAAGCCTATGTCGCGGCAAAATGCGGCGTATCTTTAGAAATTTATCAACAGTGGCTCTATTATACTGAAGCGCCTTATTGCCAAGTGCAGGACGAAGAGGGCAATATTTGTGGTGAGGTGGTAGAATCTAGTGAATTGCCCAGTCAATTTATACCTGGTGTTTCTGATCGTTGTAATAAACATATGTCCGTTGTTGCTTCGACGGGTTATGCTGATACCAGCAACTCTACTGATGATCGGTGGGATACACCAAAACACTAGGGCACCTCTGAAGCATTTCCTCATTATTCAGAGGTGCCCTAGTATTTGATCTGAGCACGATAGCAAGCCCTGAGTAAAATAATGATATGTTTGACATTGAAACTGACTTTCCGTTAACGCCGCTGCAATATATCCATGATCCTTGGTTGAATAAATATGATGTACGATTGCTGGTCAAACGCTTAGACTTGTTAGACCGCAATATCTCTGGTAACAAAGCATACAAGCTGTTGTACAATTTACACGAAGCTCAGCGTAAAGGTATCAATACCCTGGTGAGTTTCGGCGGGCCTTATTCTAATCACTTGCACGCTCTTGCCGCTACTGGCCATCGATACGGATTTAAAACGGTTGGTATTATTCGCGGTGCGCAACCAAAAAAACTGGGAGAAACATTGGTCGACCTCACTCAGTGGGGCATGGCATTAAGATATATGTCCAACAATGACTATAGGTATTATCGGCAACAGTTAGCTGTTGATGCTTCTACACCGTTGGATTGTTTCGATCATTTACATGAACCTTATTATGTCATTCCAGAGGGCGGCTCAAATGTATTAGGTGCGGCTGGTTGCCGTTTAATAATTGAGGAGATAGAACGTCAACTTAGTGGTTGTTATGATTATGTCGCAGTGGCTTGTGGTACTGGCGCCACGTTAGCGGGAATAGCAAGTGGCTTGAGCGGTACAAAGGTAGCTTTAGGTATCGCGGTACTTAAGGCTAACTATATCGATCAAGAAGTCTTGAGATTGATGCAGCAAATTGCGGACGCCTCTGGCGCTGACAAGCCTGTGAGTAATAACTGGAGAATGCTGCACGATTATCACTGTGGTGGATACGCCAAATTTGGTAGTTCTTTGGTGGAGTTTATGCAACGCTTTTCCACGGTGTCAGATATTCCGCTGGAACCGATATATACTGCAAAATTATTTTATGCTATTTACCAATTAGTTGAATCAAATTATTTTTCAGCGGGCGATACCATTGTCGTGGTTCATACCGGTGGTTTGCAGGGACTGAGAGGCATGGCTAAAAAGATCACGCGTTTGCAGCAGCTAACGGTGACGGCTGATACAGTTTCAAATAATGAAGAGATAGATTCTGGTCTCTCACTTTAATCTCTATGCGAATATTATAAGTCATAAATAATGTATTCATATAAATGTCATTAATGGTGGAAATTATTTGTCTTTAGTCTTGCACATTTCTTTCGTTTTTCATTGTGCTAAGTCATCTGAGGTTACATGATATCAGTACCAAGGGGTAGGGTTGACGGCTAAAGACGCTGGGCCGAGCCGAGAGAGTACGAGAGTATCGACAAAAAACTATCAACTAGGAATTTAATTGCAATGTAGGTAGACATTTTAGTAGCATACGAGCTTATTGGTTGGGCAAAAAAGATACATCTCAATAGGGTTTTTGTTATTCAATGACACAGTTTAGAACAGTTGGATTGATCGGTCGTGTTGGTAGCGCGGAGGTTGTAGAGTCATTAAAGATACTCAAGCAATATCTATTGTCGCGCGACTTAGTTGTTGTACTTGATGAATCTACCTCAGAAGCATTACCCGGCCATAACCTTGAGGTTATCGATCACGAAGAGCTTGGCGATATCTGTGATTTAGTGGTTGTAGTGGGCGGTGACGGCAGTCTATTAGGAGCCGCGCGAAATCTTGCCAAACATAATGTACCTTTGCTGGGAGTCAATAGGGGACGCCTGGGATTTCTTACAGATATATCGCCAACAGATATCAAACTTGGTGTAGGAGATGTGCTCGACGGCAAATATTTAATAGAAAGCCGTTTTCTATTGGATGCATCGGTTATGCGTTCAGGGGCGACAATTGGAGCAGGTTCCGGTTTGAATGAAATTGTTTTGCATCCCGGCCAATCGGGGCGGATGATTGAGTTTGAATTATATATCGAAGGCCAGTTTGTTTATAGCCAGCGATCTGATGGCTTAATTGTGGCGACTCCCACAGGCTCAACGGCTTATTCTTTATCAGGTGGCGGCCCTATTATGCATCCTAAATTGGATGCAGTTGTGCTTGTGCCTATGTTTCCTCAGTCTATTAGCAGTCGGCCTATTGTTATTGATGGCAACAGCGAACTTAAGCTGGTAATTAGTAGAAATAATCAAACCTATCCAATGGTCAGTTGTGACGGCCAGATTCATATATCTACCGCACCGGGTGATACAGTATTTATTCATAAAAAACCCCATCGACTTACGCTGATTCACCCATTACAACATAATTTTTATCAGATATGTCGAGAGAAGTTAGGTTGGGGTAGTCAATTGGGAGAGAAAGATGAAGAATAGCGAGTAAACAGTTTGATCGCTACTCACAGGCTATTCTCTTACCACAGCTGACTTATCAGAGCTGGGTCTAACAACAGCGCCGTTATGATTGCTAAATATATGGTTTCTAACTATCTAACTAGTAGGTGCAGATTAATAACGAATGCAAATTAAATGTGGGCCAATGGTAGAGACAGACGCCTAATGCAGCACCCCATTGTCTAATGGTACAATGTTTGACGGTACAATATTTAATGGTACAACGTTTAAATGGTACAACGTTTAAATGGTACAACGTTTAATAGTACAACGCCGAGCGATTTTACTTACTTTACTTACTTTACTTAGTTAGGCCTCTAACCAGTCTATGCCAGATTACTTAAAAGCATTAGAGATATCTACCGAACAAAATATAGCCGATTTTAGCGTATTTTTGTGGCAGAATAAGATTCCGCACCGTATCAACGAGGAAGCAGGCGTACAGGTGTTGTGGGTAACTAACGAAGCAGACCGTAAAAGTGTCATAGACGCCTACGAAAAACTGTGCACTGGCAAATTGGTACTGAGACGAGTTGATCGTGGCAATCAGCACTTAAATAAAAAAAACAGGTTTGCACTGCTTCAACTAGGATTCAATACTCCCGTCACATTGTTAGCCATTATTTTGAGTATTTTTGGTGCATTGGTGTATTACTACCGGTTTAGTTTTACCGGAGAGTTGTTCTATTGGTCTACTTTCCAACCACAGGTGGTAATTAATGGGCAGGTAAAACTACTTTCCGCTCAACAAGCTTATCAGGAAGGAGAGTACTGGCGTTTAATTACACCGATATTTCTCCATTTTGGTATGCTGCACGTTGTTTTCAATTCACTGTGGATTTGGGAGCTGGGTAAGCGGATTGAATTTGCCAAAGGCAGTATGACGCTTGCTGGGATCATATTATTAATTGGTATAGGTTCTAATATAGGCCAATATTTGTGGCAAACACAGAACCATCAGATCGCTAACTTTGGCGGTATGTCGGGCGTGGTATATGGGTTACTTGGGTATATTTGGTTAGTCAATCGGTTCAGTCCTCAAGTGCACTACATGTTACCGCCTGGATTAATGATATTTATGATGGCTTGGTTGGTATTGTGCATGACAGACATTTTTTCGATTTTTGGTAGCAATACTGAAGTGGCCAATGCTGCCCATGTGTGTGGGTTACTCATGGGACTATTATTAGCAGCTGGTAACTTAGTGTTGACGACAAGAGTTGATGACAAATCCTAGCAAAGCCATACTAGCATTTTTCTATCTATACACTTCGGATACCCATAGACAATATGAGTTTTGAAAAATTTATCAATGCTATTACACCCGCTATGTATCTTTCTATGAAAGAGGCAGTTGCGATTGGTCGTTGGCCTGACGGGCGTGCTTTAACGACTGCTGAAAAAGAGGCGACATTACGTGCTGTGATCGCGTATGACCATAAGCACCAAGTCGATGAAGAACGCATTGGCCATATTAATGGACAATGCAAAGCTAAGAGTTCAGTTGAAACAACAGACCAACTTAAGTGGGAATAGACAACGCCAGTAATATAGGAATCACTATGAAAGATGCACAGCCCAGAGCTATTCAACTAAAAGACTATAGTGTGCCGGATTTTTTAATTGATACGACTCTATTGGAATTTGATCTCTTTGAAGATCACACAGTTGTCACATCAAACTTGTCAATACGGCGCAACCCCGCTAGTGATGATAAAACTGCATCACTAATCTTACATGGCCAAGAACTCGAGCTAATCAGTCTCGCTATTGATGACCAAATGCTGGACGCATCGGCTTATACCGTTATGCCGGAAACAATGACAGTGAACAATGTTCCCGACAGTTTTACATTAACTTGTATCACCAAAATAATGCCGCAGGACAATACTTCTCTCGAGGGGCTCTATAAATCGAAAAAGATGTTCTGTACGCAGTGTGAAGCTGAGGGCTTTCGCAAAATTACCTACTATCTTGATCGTCCTGACGTGATGTCAAAATTTACAACGAAGATTATTGCTGACAAACAGAAATATCCTGTTTTACTGTCTAACGGCAATGAGATTGAACGAGCGGATGTTGATAATGAACGTCACAGTGTGACATGGCAAGATCCCTTTATGAAGCCTGCTTACCTGTTTGCATTGGTTGCTGGCGACTTGGCTTTTATTGAAGACCATTTTATTACCTGTTCTGGCCGCCAGGTTGTATTACGCATCTTTGTTGAAAATAAAGATTTAGATAAATGCGATCATGCAATGTCATCGTTAAAGAATGCGATGGCATGGGATGAAAACGTTTACGGCAGAGAATATGATTTAGATATTTTTATGATTGTCGCCGTTGACGATTTTAATATGGGTGCAATGGAGAACAAAGGGCTCAACATATTCAACACGTCATGTATATTGGCCAAACTGGAAACGACAACTGATACGGGGTTTCAGCGGGTTGAGGCTGTGGTGGCTCATGAGTATTTTCATAATTGGACGGGTAATCGTGTGACATGTCGCGATTGGTTTCAATTGAGTTTAAAAGAAGGATTTACGGTATTTCGCGATGCCGAGTTTTCTGCCGACATGGGGTCACGCACTGTTAAGCGGGTTGAAGACGTGACACTACTACGTACTGCTCAATTTGCCGAAGACGCTGGCCCAATGGCACACCCCATTCGCCCCGAGTCCTATATAGAGATTTCGAATTTCTATACGCTAACTGTTTATGAAAAAGGCGCTGAGATTGTGCGCATGATTAGTAATATTCTTGGCCCAGAAAAATTTCGTAAGGGGGCAGATCTTTATTTTGAACGTCATGATGGCCAGGCAGTGACAACTGAAGATTTTGTCGCAGCGATGGAAGACGCAAGTGGTATCGATTTAACGCAGTTTAAACGCTGGTATAGTCAAGCGGGTACGCCAGTAATTGATGTGGCAGGTAGTTATAGTGAAAGCGAGAGGAGTTATACACTAACTGTAAAGCAGAGTTGTCCTCCGACACCAGAATGCCAACATAAAAAGCCATTTCATATTCCATTGGCAATGGGGTTGATGATCGATGCCGGTGCTATTCCGTTAAAGCTCAGGGGAGAGCAATCTGATTCTGAGGTCTCGGATAACACTCAGATGGTGCTTAATATTACTCAACCAGAACAGACTTTCGTCTTTGAGGAAGTTCCAACCAAGCCGGTTCCGTCATTGCTGAGAGGGTTTTCTGCCCCTGTTCGGTTGAATTATGATTATCAACGCGAAGAATTGATGTTTTTGATGGGCCGAGATCAAGATGGCTTTGCTCGCTGGGATGCTTGCCAACAATTAGCTACACAAATCATGCAAGAGCAAATAAGCAATTACCGCCAGGGCAATACGCTAACTATTGATGAACGATTAATAGCGGCCTATCGTAATCTTCTGGAAGATAGTTCGCTTGATAAGGCTATGGTTGCTTTAATGTTTACCTTGCCGAGCGAGGCTTATATTAGTGAACTAGCAACAGAAATTGATGTTGATGCTATTCATCATGTAAGAGAATTTCTTCGTTCCGCTATCGCAACCGAATTAAAAGATGTTTTGCTGACAACGTACAATGTCAACCAATACCAAGGGGCATATCGGGCTACCGCCGAAGCTATAGCTCAGCGGAGCTTAAAGAATACCTGCTTATCCTATCTGATGTTACTGGATGGTGATGACAGTTATCATCTGTGTCGAACCCAGTACGATAACGCGAATAATATGACAGATGAACTCTCGGCAATGACACTTATTGTGCACAATAAGCGTCGTAATACATCATTAGCAGCGAATAGATCAGATGAGGTATTAGCTGATTTTTACGCTAAATGGCAGCATGAAGCGCTTGTTGTTAATCAATGGCTAATGGTGCAGGCGACATGTCCGCAGTCCGATAATCTTCAAACTGTATTACAACTGATGAAACACGACTGTTTCGATATAAAGAATCCCAATAAAATTCGCTCGTTAATAGGTGCGTTTGCAAGTCAAAACGCGATTAACTTTCATCATATCGATGGCAGTGGTTACCGGTTTTTGGCTGACCAAATTATGGTGTTAGATAAATCTAATCCGCAAATCGCTGCTCGTCTTTGTACGCCATTAACGAAGTGGAAAAAGTACAATAAGGCGCGCCAAGCTCTAATGAAGGAGCAGTTGGTGAAAATAATGACCGAGGATAATCTATCTAAAGATGTTTACGAGGTTGCTGCTAAGAGCTTAGCCTAGCAAGATAACACTGCCTTATTTGTTCAGTTATCCAGGCATATACTTAATAATCATATATACTTGATGATCATAGAGCCAATGAATATACCCAAACAGCTACCCGCTATAATATCAGAAGGGTAGTGGACTCCCATAATGATGCGAGAGATACCAACCAGCAACGCGTAGCTCATGAGTACAATAAATGCTTCAGGTATAACGGCGGCGGTAACAATGCCAAACATAAATGCTGCACTGGTATGTCCGGAAGGAAAGCTGAATCGATCGCCAGGCGCAACCATAGCCGTGAGATTAGGTATGGCAATGAACGGACGGTCGCGCTTAATAGTATTTTTCAAAAAGAAGTAAAGCGGTCTTTCTACTGCAAACCCAGCAGCCAGACACCATAAGTAATAGCGGCTCTCGGGCGAATTATATGCTAAAGCACATATAGCCGCGAGTAGATAGAGGTAGCCGTCAGCAGTTTTTGAAATATACCGGAAGAATACTTTGACTGGCTTAACGCTTGCTGTAGGCAGTGCTAATAGAATCAAATGTCTATCAAAACGCAGCAGGTATTCGCCGGACCGCTGAAAGCTAGTGTAGATATAGCTAGTTCTGGTCACCATAATACTAAGCATAGCCACCGTGTATGACATTTGGCTGACACTTTAGTGAATAATTTGTTGCACGTTCGTGCTATCGCTTTAATTCTCTTTCTCGACAAGCTTCTTCAATTTAACGGCACCTGCAAATAGTAACCGAATTTGTGATTGCGCCATGTCGCGAATCGCTTGCCGTTCCTGATCATATTCAATGTAATCCAGAGATAGTTGAAAGAGTTGCGGGATAAGCATTTGGGATATGTCATCAATAGTTGATTTATCGAGCGTAGGCAATAAGTTTAATGCTTGAATATCGCGAGACATGTCGTCCGAGAATTCCTTTAGCACTTGCCTAATAGCGTTGCGCAAGACCTGAGATGGACCATGTAATTCGCGCACACCAAAAATGAATGCATTGGGGTTCGTGTCTACGAAGTTAAAAAATAGCTCGACGGTAACTTGATTAACATGAAATGCCTGCTGCAGGGTGACATCATATCCTTGATCCGCATCTTTGGCGACGTCTGTTTCTTTATCGGCAAGCTCATAGGCGTGGTACCGCAGATCTACCAAGGGTTGTCTGAGCTGCGACGCTATATTTTGTATTATATATAATCCGATTTCTTCGATATTGCTAAAATGCCGGTAGAAGGTATTGTGATTCAGGCCAGCTTCTCGGCTTATTTCGCGCAAGCTGAGAGAGTGAATAGAGCGACTGGTCGCGGCAAGCTGTAATGCAGCGTTAACCAGCAGTTCTTTCCCACTGGCTTTTTCTGATTGGTTACTTGCTGTCTTCTTTTTAGAACTTGGCATCTGAGAACTTGGCATCTGATTTAGTGCAATTTCTTTTGAATTAGTGCTTGACCTGAAGGTATACACGTGTCTACAATACGGTCATAATAAAGTAGACAAGTGTATACTAAAATTGAGTATTCGCCAAGGAGTTTCCCATGGTCAAGCGAGACGCAGCTAATTCAGCTATTGGCTTCAATGATATACCGCATCACAAAATTGCTGTGGTTGGCTCGGGTTTTTCCGGAATAGGTATGGGAGTCAAACTTAAACAAGCCGGTGAGACTGATTTTGTTATCTTCGAAAAGGAAGCTGGTGTTGGTGGTACCTGGCGAGTGAATCATTATCCTGGCTGTGCTTGTGATGTTCAGTCTCACCTGTATTCTTTTTCGTTTGAACAGAATCCTAATTGGTCGCGCGCCTTTTCTCCGCAAAAAGAAATTGAACAGTACCTAGTGCACTGCACTGAGAAGTATGGTCTCTCTCCTCATATTGTGCTCAATAAAGAAATTGTTGAACTACGCTGGCAAGAAAAGGCTGGGTACTGGCTTATAACAGACAGCGAGGGTGCGCAATCTACTGCTGCCATTCTCGTACTGGCTACCGGTGGCCTATCGAGGCCGGCTTATCCGGATATTCCTGGCCTAAATAAATTTTCTGGCTCGTTATTTCATTCACAGCAGTGGAATCATGATGTTGATTTACGAGATAAACGGGTTGCCGTTAT
>JANQMK010000285.1 GCA_028280085.1 Pseudomonadales bacterium | reverse complement strand
TTACCTGGAGGCGGAGGCCCAGGAACGGGCGGCGGTGGTACTGGCGGAGGCGGCGGTACCACCGCTGAACAAGATTTCAGTGCTGCTGTAACCAGCTTTGATAACGGGCAGTATCAAACGGCAATATCGCAATTTTCAGCTTATATCGATACCTACCCCAATGAAACAAATACAGCTGGCGCGCAAATTTATCTAGGGCGTAGTCACTTCGAACTCGATAACTACACTAGCGCGTTAGCCGAATTTGCTCAGTTCATTACACTGTACCCCAACGCTACTGACCTATTGGACGACCACAGCTACTGGAGCGGGCGAGCTTACATGGCAGATGGCCAATACACTCAAGCCATCAGCAGTTATCAAAATTTAATAGCGAATTATCCTAGCTCTGAAATAGCAGATGACGGTCAATATTATTTAGGTTATACCTATCAAGAGCAGGGACAATTAGCTCAGGCTAGAACAGAGTATAACGCTGTGTTATCTAATTACCCTGGGAGTGGTTTAGCAGACGACGCTCAGTTTCAAATTGGTATGACCTACTATGATACTGACCAGTTTGCGACAGCTCGCGTAGAATTTCAAAAGGTTGTTGACAACTACCCTACAAAGTCCGCCGCCGACGATGCGCAGTACTATCTTGGCCGTACTTACCATCAAGAAGATAACTATCCTCAATCTCGCGTAGAGTATCAGCGAGTTATAGACAACTATCCAAATAGTAGTTTAGCCGACGATGCATCTTTTAGGATTGGTCGAACCTATTACAGCGAAGATAATTTCAACCAAGCTATAAGCGTATTGCAACATACACTAGACACCTATCCGACTACGAACTGGTTTAGTGTCTGTCATTACTATATTGGTCGCAGCCATCAAAGACAGGGCAACTACGCCACCGCGCGTAATTCTTATAACGTCGTACTTACAGTACCAACTAGCAACTTTCTTGACGATGCTAATTTTCGCATTGCCGAAACTTATCGCAGTGAACAGGATTTTGCGAATGAACTTATCTACTTGCAGACATTAGTAGATAACTACCCTGATAGTCGTTATTTCGACAGTGCACAAACCCGCATCAATGAAATCATCAATGGGTCACCCTGATGGCTTGATAGAAATAATGACAAAATCCATGGTTAGGTTTAACTCCTCAAGGTTTAGCTAATCGTTGAAAACAGCTAACAATATAGTTGATTATTAATACAAGGATAAGGAAAACCATATAATTAAGGTTCAACGTTGTTAGGAAAAAAGATAGAAAAAACAGGAAAACCCCATGAGAGAATTAGTAAAATGCCTGAGTATCTTAGCCTTGCCTATAATCGTCACACTGCTCGGCTGTGAAGGCTTACCTGGTGGTGGAAATGGTGGCAGTGGTTCTGGGAACGGAGACAGCCAATTCAATACTGCTAAAACTAATTTCGATTCGGGCGACTATAATACGGCACTGTCACAGTTCCAAAACTATATCACCAATTTTCCAAATGGAACCCAGCTGGATAGCGCACAACTTTATATTGGCCGTTGTCATTTCTGGCTGGGGGACTACACTAAAGCGTTGGAAGAGTTTTCTGAGTTCACCGCGCTATATTCTAGTTCACTGGATCTACTTGACGATCATAGCTATTGGACAGGAAGAGCTTACACCGCGAATTCTCAGTATAATAACGCCATTACCAGCTATCAAAATGTGTTAACTGTTTTTCCTACTTCTGAACTAGCTGAAGCAAGCCAATACTATATAGGCTACACTTACTATCTGCAGGACCAATATGACCAAGCCAGATCAGCATATAATGCCGTTCTTAGCAACTATACCAATGGTGTCTTTGATGATGATGCCCAATTTGGTATTGGCTTGACATACCATGATGCCGAACTCTATGCTCAAGCACGTGTAGAGTTTCAAAAAACCATTGATAACTATGCATCCAATGATAGTGCCGTTGACGACGCGCAATATTTTATTGGCCGCACTTATCATCTAGAAGATAACTACGTACAAGCTCGTACCGAATATCAAACGCTGATCAGCACCTACCCCCAAAGCAGCCGCGCTGATGATGCTCAATACAACACTGGCAGATCATATTTTGATGAAGGTAACTACAATCAATGCCTGGTTGAGCTACAAGCTAATTTGGACAACTATCCTAATACCAATTGGTATGCCGCAACCAACTACTTTATTGGTCGCTGTCATCACAAGTTGAGTAATTTTATTTCAGCACGAACCTATTATGACATTGTCATGAACTTCGATAATGATTACTGGCATCCATGGGCCCAATTTCGCATAGGAGAGATCTTCGTTGATCAACAAAACTATTCGCAAGCGCTAATAGAAATGCAAAAGGTTATTGACAATTATCCAGGACACGAACTCGTCAGCTTTGCACAAAGTCACATTGATGCCATCAATTCTGGGAATCCCTAAAAATTGCGGTTGAGTTGATTGGCTGGCAAGCATTATAAAAAGCAAGATGATAGCTAGCTAATCGACTTCTCAACCCAACGTAGGTTATAAATTTCACCAGTAGAGAAAACTAACGCGCCACCTTTTTCGAAGAACATTTAGCGTTAGCTTAAATAATAAAAAGAAATTTTTGGCTGACGATACGCTTGTTACCACTCAAAGCTTTTCAGCATGCGATATGGCAAAGGCCGGCGCAAAAAGTTCTTGCTAGCAGCTGCAATTTGGTTCCAGCCACCAATAAGCCGCTTTTGCAATTTAGTTTCCCATGCTAAAGCCGTAGCATCATCAGCGAGCCATGCTTCGTTGTATAGCTTTTTGGCACCAGCAACAGCATCGGGCGAACGCTCCGCAATATCCTGAGCCAAAGCCACAGCTGCGGCCATGGGATCCTCGCAAACTTTCGTGACCAAATTCATAGACTCGGCTTCAGCGCCGCTAAATACATCGCCCGTCATTGTTAGGTGTTTGGCTAAATCAATAGAAATGAGCTCACGCAACAAAACCGTCGCGCCCATATCTGGAATCAGGCCCCACTTGGTTTCTAAAATAGAAAATTTGCAGCCTGGTGTACTGAAACGAAAATCTGCCCCTAACGCAATTTGAAATCCACCACCAAGGCAGTAGCCATGTGTCACCGCAATAACAGGTACCGGTAATGCACGCCAAGCAAGCGCCGCTCGCTGTACCAAATTCTCGGGTCTACCAGCTTGTTTAGCTAGCAATTTACCTACTAGGTGTGGTTTACGTAACATGGCCGACACATCTAATCCACTGCAAAATGCGCGGCCTTTACCGTGAAGGATCACGGCGCGGATTTCAGATAACGCTTTAATTCTTTTCGCGGCTTCTACCAAGCCTTCTAGCATTGGATAATCGAGTCCGTTGTATTTTTCGGGTCGGTCCATAGCGACCCAAGCAATGTTTTTCTCTACCTTAAGGTAAACTCGTTCATAGAGGAGATGTTCCATAATGCTTTCTCCCAGTACCTAGGTGAACCCACGGCACCATCCTATTCTTTATATGCCTACTCTGCGTATACGTTGTGGTACCCTGTCTGTAACCCTTTATGTTTTTTTCTAGGTTCTTATCTGTTCGTGGCCACCATATAGATAATGTTAATGGCTGTAGACATCACCAGGTTATGGGCATTACAATACCGTCCTCCCCACTAACGGTTGATGCCACGGGGTTTGAAAAGGCGTATTCAGTCTACTGATTAAAAAAGCGTAAGCATTGACCAATACCAGCTACTGGCCCGTCATTCAGGCAAATTTCTATCATTAACTAGAGTGCTATATTGCCTCGCGTGTAACCATAAAGTTGTAGTACACGCCCTTATTTGGCGTGTGATCTAAGTCTGGAAAATACATGTATAACATTATGTTAGGCCATATACTTAATGGCTTAACACAAATTGTACACATCCTATTTGCTAGGTTAAATCCCAATTATCTACTAATTAGTGAAGATACATTATGACGGCATACCCACACTTACTTGAACCTCTCGATCTAGGCTTTACCACCCTGAAAAACCGTGTCCTAATGGGCTCCATGCATACGGGTTTAGAGGACAATTTTTGGAACTTTGACCGCCTTGCGGCCTACTTTGCTGAACGGGCGAAAGGCGGTGTTGCTCTGATGGTCACCGGGGGGTTCGCGCCAAATCGCGCCGGTGAACTGTCGCCATTTGGTTCACGACTCAGTAGTAAATTCCAAGTTAATCGTCACAAAAAAGTGACCAGCGCCGTGCATAAAGAAGGCGGTAAAATCTGCCTACAAATACTACACGCCGGGCGTTACGGTTATCACCCGTTTGTCGTTAGCGCCTCCGCTAAAAAGTCCCCTATTAGCTTATTTAAGCCTCGCCAGCTCAGTTCTAGTGGTGTAGAACGGACCATAGATGATTACTCTAAATCAGCGAAGTTAGCCCAAGCAGCGGGTTATGATGGTGTTGAAGTAATGGGTTCGGAAGGTTATCTAATTAGTCAAATGCTGAACAAACGTACCAACCATCGGACAGATGAATGGGGCGGTAGCTATGAAAATCGCATGCGTTTTCCCGTTGAAATCGTCCGCCGCATGCGCGCCGCAGTTGGACCTAAGTTTATCATTATCTATCGACTTTCTATCCTTGATTTAGTTGAACAGGGCTCAAGTGAGGAAGAAATTATACAATTGGCTCAAGCCATAGAAGCGGCCGGAGCCACCATGATCAACAGCGGCATTGGTTGGCATGAAGCTAGAGTACCTACCATTGTCACCTCTGTACCACGAGCTGCCTTCGTTTGGGCTACTCAAAAAGTTAAAGAAGCTATATCAATTCCCATCATTGCCTCAAACAGAATCAATACTCCTGACGTCGCGGAAGAGATATTAGCTAGCGATAAAGCCGATATGATTTCGATGGCACGACCGCTGTTGGCCGATCCGGATTGGGTTAACAAGGCGCAAAATGGCACCCCAGAAGAGATTAATATCTGTATCGCTTGCAACCAAGCCTGCTTAGATCACACTTTCACTTACAAACGTGCTAGTTGTCTCGTTAACCCACGCGCATGTCACGAATTAGAACTTCTATACCTACCCACGCAAAGCCCTAAGAAGGTAGCCGTTATTGGCTCAGGTCCTGCGGGTTTAGCCGCAGCCACTGTTGCGGGTCAGCGCGGACATAAAGTTACCCTGTTTGAAGCATCAGACAAGATCGGAGGCCAGTTTGGCTTGGCTGCTCAGATTCCCGGAAAAGAGGAGTTTCATGAGAGTATTCGCTATTACACTAATCTTATTAAAAAGTATGATATTGAATTAAAGCTCAACCATCGAGCTACTGCTCAGGATATTATTACTAGAAATTTCGACGAAGTGATAGTCGCCACTGGGGTAGCGCCCCGTTTGCCCTCTATTCCAGGCATTAATCATGAAAAGGTTATTTCGTATCAAGGGTTACTGTCAGCTCAGAAAGTGTTGGGTAAAACCGTCGCTGTCGTTGGTGCTGGTGGTATTGGTTATGACGTATGCGAATATCTCTGTGTAGAAGGAAAGTCACCAACACTAGATTTGGACGAATGGAACAAAGAATGGGGTATAGACACTAGCGGCACATTACGTGGTGGTTTAGATCTTAGTGGTGACGGCTTACTGGAATCGCCTCGAAAAATCTATTTGTTGCAACGCAAGACCTCAACTTTTGGAAAATCATTGAATAAAACAACGGGCTGGGTTCATCGTGCCCTGTTAAAGAAAAAGCAAGTAGAAATGATTGGCGGCGTGAATTACAACAAGATTGATGACGATGGCTTGCATATCACTATTAATGAGCAAGAATCTCGGGTACTAGACGTAGATCACATCGTTATCTGCGCCGGGCAGGAATCCCAACGCAGTTTATATGATGACTTAAAAGCTAATGCAGGAGACCGTTTCAATATACATTTGATTGGCGGGGCAGACTTAGCGGCTGAGTTAGACGCTAAACGAGCCATTAAACAAGGCTCTATTTTGGCTGCCGGCATCTAATACTGCCACAGCCGAAGGCTTCAAAACAATAATATAGAGCTTACTGCAATTTGCGTTTATATTACTCCTTAAACCTGCAGCTAAGCTCTTTTTTTATCATTCCCTTTTAACCAAATCCCTTTAACTAAATTCTCTATATCGAAAATAAAGGCCATATTCAATAACAATTGCCTAATACTACCTAAACCCAGCTTACTACGTAACAGCCTATGGAAGGAAAAATAGGTTGAAATCAGGCTTCTTCTACACTGAGTTCGTAACGCCCAACAAACTGCTCGCGTAAATCCTTTTTCAAAATCTTTCCAGTTGGATTGCGCGGTAGCATATCAACACATTCAATATGTTTAGGAATTTTATAACCTGCCAATTTACCGCGACAATATTCATCAATGACAGTAACCGATAACGCTGAACGATTGCTTGAAACAATCACCGCTAACGGGACTTCTCCCCATCGCTCATCAGGTACTCCGATAACAGCCACGTCGTCAATCGCCTCGTGACTTATTAATGTCTTCTCAACTTCAACAGGGTAAACGTTTTCACCGCCAGAAATAATCATATCCTTTGCACGATCAAGGATGTAGACATAGCCTTCTTCATCCATGCGACCAATATCACCAGTATGTAACCAGCCATTAACGATTGTCTTAGCAGTGGCTTCAGGTCTATTCCAATAGCCTTGCATAACTTGAGGGCCTCGGGCAATAATCTCGCCTGGCTCTCCCCTTGGTACTTCTTGCCCCTCGTTATTAACAATTTTCATTTCAGTACCAATTAACGGCCGGCCACAAGAGCCTAACAGTTCAGGTTTGCCGTTGATCGCCGCAAGATGATCTTCTCGGGACAACATCGTCAAACCCGCGGTCGCTTCAGTTTGACCATAGCCTTGCGCAAATTCACAGCCAAAGATATCAATAGACTCCCTTAAAAGTTCCTCTGCAATCGGCGAAGCACCGTAAGAAATGGCATCAAGATGAGAAAAATCAAAATCGCGAATATTGGGAACACAGGCGATAGAAAACTGCAACATAACGGGAATAACCGTCGTACCCGTTATTTTTTCATTGGCCAGCGTTTCTATGAAACCAACAGGGTCATAATCGCGCTGAATTAATATCTCAACGCCAAAGATAGCCGCTACTAACGTACCTATAAGGCCAGCGGCATGATAGAGGGGCGCTATAGTAAGGTACTTATCATTGATTGTGGGAAAATGACCATTAGTAGTCGGTGCTTGAAACGAATTAGTCACCACATTAGAGTGAGTCAATAGTGCGCCTTTAGGCAAACCAGTGGTGCCACTGGTATACATTTGAAACAGAATATCGTCAGGTAAAATATTCGGTGTTACAAACGGACGGCTTGTTTGCTCTATCCATTCGTCAAATGTCGCTTTACCATCGTGCTCCCCAGCTAATAGATAGCACGGCAAGGCTCTACTATCGGCATCTAATAATGCATAAAACTCAGCATCGGCAAGAACAATTTTAGCGCCAGCATCTTTGATAATAAAAGACCACTCTGATGGTGCTAAACGGTAGTTAAGCCCAGTTGGGACTATCCCCGTTCGCGCACACGCTAAAAAAGCCAACAGGTGATCCGCTGAGTTTTTTCCAATAATGGCAATGCGATCGCCTTTGGTTAATCCCAACTGTATTAACGCTCCGGCAATCTTCTCCACTTTATCGCTGGCTTCACGGAATGTTAATGATTGACATTCGTCGCCAATAAACTTGGCATGGGGGCGCCGGTTGGCATGAAAATCTATGTAATCTGTTATTATCGATTGTACTTTCATTAGCGTTGTTCCCTAGTAATGTCGGCCCGCTTAACATACTCATGTTTGTATTTTTCGGCAGTGAGTGAAGCCAACGGCCAACAATTTATACTTATACTTATACTTTTTATGCCTTATATCTTACATCTTATACCTTGTTCCTTGTATCTTATATATCCTACCTGCTTTTTACCTTTGTTTTTATTTTAGAACGTTAATTGCTACTGATTTTAGATATTGCTATACAACTAACGCTGACAACGAACTGATGGAATGCCAGTCTAACCCATATCTATATAATATACATGCCCTTCACCCAACAGTAATCCTATTAAAAACACGTAAACAGCTCAATTAGGATGGATTTCATTCATACGCATATTTGTTAGCCTATTTCAGTTTCAATAGATTAACGCGGCTGCATACGAATACCACCATCCATACGAATTGTTTCGCCATTAAGATAATCATTTTCGACCAACTGTTGTGCTAAACTAGCATACTCTGAAGGCCTGCCAAGGCGTTTGGGGTATAGTACTGAACCAGAAAGACTGGCAATGGCTTCGTCTGATAACGTTTGAAACAAGGGAGTCTGAATTAGGCCCGGAGCTATGGTATTCACGCGAATGCCGTAACTAGCAAGATCTCGCGCAATAGGTAAAGTCATACCAACAACACCACCTTTACTAGCACTATAAGCAGCCTGCCCAATTTGGCCATCAAAAGCTGCTACTGATGCCGTATTAATGATGACACCTCTATCGCCATCTTCGTTTAGCGGTTCATTCTCAGCCATGTATTCAGCAGCTAAACGAATCACGTTAAAAGTACCGCTGAGGTTTACGGCCACTACCTTCTGAAACTGATCGTAAGGAAAAACACCACGTTTCCCCAACGTTTTAATAGCGTTGCCAATACCGGCACAGTTCACCACGATGTGTGGGTTGCCAAATGTCTCTTTCACTGTTTTTAGTGCGGTCGCCACAGATTCTTCTTCGGCAACATTCGTCTTTAGGAAAATCGCTTTGCCTTTATACTTTGCTTCTACTTCAGCACCGCCAGCCTCATTCAAATCAAATACAGCAACTTTGGCCCCCAGCGAAATGAAATTTTCAACCGTCGCCAAGCCAAGCCCTGACGCACCACCGGTAACTATTGCAACTTTGCCATTGATATCCATTTTATTTCCTTACCTTATATTTAGATATTTATTTAGACATTTAAACACTTTATTATTTACTGTTTTTAATAAATTTTATGTTATTGAAGCAGGTAAATGCCCTATGATCTATCGTTAAATGGGGCAAATTCATCTGCAAAAATATCCCTTGAAATAATCAATTTCATAATTTCAGAAGTGCCCGCGAAGATACGGGTAATTCGAGCGCCCGTATAATGATGAGAGATAGGATACTCATCCATATAACCAGCCCCGCCATGTAATTGTAAACACTCATCGACGACACGCCCTTGCACTTCGCTGGTATACAACTTGGCTTTAGCGGCATCCTCCGCCGTTAACTGATCTTCATTATGGGCTGCAACACACTGATCAATATACACCTGCGCAACATCTAACTCCGTACGCAATTCAGCCATCTTAAACTGAGTATTTTGAAACTTAGACAATGGTTTGCCAAAGGCCTGACGCTGCTTAACAAAATCGACCGTGATATCGAATGCGTGCTGTGCAGCACTTAAAAACCCGCTTGCACCAATTAAACGCTCTTCTGCTAATCCTTGCATAAGATACACAAATCCTTGAGTAGGGTCACCTAGTACATTAGATTTCGGCACTTTAACATCATGGAAAAACAACTCGGCAGTATCTTGGCCCTTCATGCCCATCTTTTTTAGATTGCGACCGCGCTCAAAACCAGGCATATCTCTTTCAACCAAAAATAATCCTACACTGTGTGGGTTATTATCTGGATCAGTTTTGGCTGCGACCACTACTAAATCAGAATTAATGCCGTTAGTGATATAAGTCTTTGTACCGTTAAGTAAAAAATGATCTCCTTTATCTTGCGCGGTTGCTCGCATCCCAGCTAGATCGCTACCAACATCGGGTTCAGTCATTGCGATTGCCAAGATGGTTTCACCAGATGCACAACGGGGCAAGAAACGCATTTTCTGTTCTTCGTTACCAAAACGGTCAATGTAAGGAGCAACTAGGCGGCTATGCAATGTATTAGCCCAATCACCAGCCATTGCATATGCCGTTTCTTCAATAATTATCTGCTCAAAACGAAAGTCTCGGTCTCCCATACCGCCGTATTTTTCATCGGCCCAAATCAATAAATAGCCCTGTTCTCCCGCTTTTTTAAAAGCGTCACGGTCTACTATGCCAGCATTGCGCCAATCCTCGAGGTGAGGAACTATTTCTTTAGCAAGAAATTTTCTATAAGCACTTCGGAATTGTACTTGTTCATGTGTGAAGCTTCGATTTAGCATAATTGATTCTCTTATATCTTTAGTTTCTAAACTCTACGCACCATTTAGATCCTTCTGACCTGTTCCATTAAAACCGTGCCATTAAAACTCAGCCGCAGCGGGCAGTACGTTGTTTGTCTATCGCACTTTTCTCGCATTTTCTTATTCTTATCCTTATTCCCTGCCCTTATTTTCTGGTCATTGCGATCAATCAGCAACGCTAGCTGTGGTCTCACCTATGTTAGCTAGATTGATATTTGGCACCAAATTCGTCAATGACTTAAGTTGACAGTTGATTAACAAAAAATGACATTACAAAAAAACGCCTAATTATCCTTGTGTACTTTTGTATGATCAATTTTTCCAAAATTATCGAAAATTGTGCTTGTTTTCAACCAATATTCCGGGCAAACTGTCATACAAGATAGACATTTTATTTCAACTTTCGGCGGCATCTCATTAGTCACTGACCATGCAAAAAAACTTTTATATAATTAAATTTGTCTCATTAAAAAAAACAGTTGGTCACGTTAACCGAATTAGAAATAGTTTAGAAATAGTAGTATTCAGCACCCAACATTAAATTATAAAAATAACCATGAATGTATAAAAACAGCTGTGTATAAAAGTATCTCAATGCATTCACGATGGTAAATCAACAACCAAAACATCGAGGATAAGCCATGAATAGTCGAACTATATCAGTTAGCTTCGTTCGCGCACTCCTCTTCAATGCCCAAGCAAGAGGTTTAAATATAACGGAGCTATTGTCCGCCTCCGATATTGCACCCACTATACTCGAGCAAGACAGAGCCCGCGTTACTATCAATCAATACGGTATGTTACATTCTCTCGTCAACGAAGCCTTAAACGACGAATCTTGTGGTTACTATAAAAATCCAGTCAGACAAGGCACATTCTCTGCAATGACACGTTACGTTTTAGCCGCTAGCAACTTACGACAGGCCATTGAACGCAATGTGGAATTTCAAAATCTATTCGATACCGGTTTATCCTTCCATTTCTTCGTTAATGGTAAAAAAGCTCATTATCGGTTAATACCTGAAACAGGATTAATTTTTCCGCCGTTCATTTACGAAAAATCGTTGATGATTAGTCACCGTTTTTTTTGTTGGCTTACCGGTACTCGTTTTAGTATAAACTTGGCAAATTTTAATTATCCTGCCCCAGAGCATCACGCCGAATATCACTATATGTTTCACTGCCCTATCAATTTCGGCGAAGCATTCAGCGAAATCATCCTCGATGCCGACTTATTGGACCTACCCATCGTAAGGAGTGAAGCGGAACTCGAAGATTATTTGCAACAGCAACCTTACGGCAGTCTACAAGTACCTGGTAGAGACAAAAGCTACACTGAGCAAATCCGCCGCCACATTAAAAAACATTTACCCAATTTACCCGACTACAATCACCTGGCACAAAAACTAAAGCTCAACCCTCAAACATTGCGTCGCCGCTTAAAAGAAGAAGGAGCGGATTATCGCCAAATCAAAAACGAATTTATCAGAGATATGGCAATTGACTATCTCAAACGCGACGGGCTAGAAATTAAAGAAATCGCCTATCTGCTTGGGTTTTCCGAACCCAGTGCCTTTGTCCGTTCATTCAAAAAGTGGACCGGCACGCCACCGAACACCTATCGCCGTGAAAACTTATTTCTTGCTAGGACACCGCTAACCAATCACCGCTGACCAACGACGTTGTGAACAGAAGCCAAATAATAAGGCTGCTGTCCACAACCTACCAAGTCACTAAACGCATAATCATTGCTAATTCAGATTCGCTTACAACTCAAAAGTCGCTTGCAAGGCAATTGAACTAAGTCGCTCCACACCTTCCAAACTGAGCTGATCTGACCCCAAAAAGTCACCCAGCAAAGGATAGGGCGCGCCAAAACCAGCTGTAGTCTTATCAAAAACATTTCTGCCAATCAACGCAACTTCCCAACCGTAATTTACTGGTCTCACACCAAATCGTAAATCGTACTTATAATAAGAGTCTGACTCGGATACTTCGGCAAGTTGATGGAACATCGCGTCTCGATATTGCACAAACGTATCCACACTCCACACCAGACCAGGAATGTAGAAATTATTTTCATAGCGTAAACCCAATGAACCGGTTAATTTAGGTGAACGAGGTAA
>JANQMK010000265.1 GCA_028280085.1 Pseudomonadales bacterium | reverse complement strand
GACTTCATAGGTTTTCTGTGCCCCTCTTCGGGCTTTTAATTGGTTAATCCAAAGACTGAGAGCATCTTGTTTTTTGGCTGAGCGAGAGGTTAAAGCTCTAGCGCCATGAACGAGCTGTTTACGCAAGTAGCGATTACCGCGCTTAGTGATGCCACCGGAGGTCATTTTTTCTCCACTGCTAGCTTGTTTGGGTATCAGGCCAAGCCATACAGCGAGTTCGCGGCCATTTTTAAATTGAGAGCCGTTGCCAATTGCGCTGAATAATGCCGTTGCATTGATCGCTCCAATCCCTGGAATGCTAAGTAAAATAGTGGCTATAGGGTTAGTTTGTGCGATGTTTTGCAATGTTGCGTTTATGTCGTTGATGCGTTCAGTATGGAAATGGTATTCATCCAACGTCATGGCTATTTCAGGCTTTAATAGACTTGCGATGGCTTGGGATCTTGGATCGCAAATGCGTGTCACATGATTGTAAAAGCTGGTGTGGCCTTGTGGAAAGATAATACCGTATTCACTCAAAATACTACGCAACTGATTCATGAGTGACGTACGTTGAGATATATGTCTTTCACGTATTCTATGTAAGGCTTGAATATTTTGCTGCTCAATAGATTTTATTTGTACATGGGAGATATTTGGGCGTAATGCAGCTTCTGAGATGGCTATAGAGTCATTTTGATCACTTTTATTGCCTCAGTTTATTGGAAGGTGTGAAGAAGGGTTTTGTTTTTTGAGGATACGAACGATCACAATTTCTTCAGGGTCAACTCGATAATATACTGAATGTACCCTGCAAACCGTACGCCTATACCCTACACAAATATGATCAACGGCAGGGTATAAAAAAGGGTTATCAACCAATTCAGCAAAACGTTGCTGTAAATTATCATAGTAGATTATTGCGTCTTCGAAACCGTATTCGTCAATACCTTCATCTAAGATATGATCGAGATCGTTCTCAGCTTCTATGGTTAATCGATAACCCTTCACAATAGGTGCTTTCTTTTCAGTACAGCCTGCTTGATATCTTCTGGTGTTTTAGCGCTCATACCACTTTGTTCTCCCTGGGCAATAGCAGCGCGAATAGCCTCGATTTCGCTGTGTTGTTCCATATCACGGATAATCAAAGCGCGAATATACTCACTTTCACTAGCGTATAAATTGCCGTTACCACGTAGCTTGACCCATTTATCCGTAATATCCGTCATGTTGTAATTACGTTTGATTGTTGCCATTTTGTACCCTTCAAGGTGTTATATATACCCCTAATATACATCTAAATGGAAATATTGCCAAGGTAAAAGCACTCAACATAAGCCCTTACCAACTTCCAATAACCCAGACACCCATTCTAAAGAATGGTCTATCCCTTCGGTTTGGGTGCCAGCAAATGTGGTTTTAAAAGCCAATGGCGCATGGCATAACGTTTCAGCCTGTACTTGACTTCTTTTGGCACGGTTTACAGTTACTAAAAAGTATTTATGTATTATTTTCTTTGTATTAAACAGAATAAATTACCTAAAATCCTTTTCTATTTCTAATTTGTGAAGGCCTACTGGTCTGTTGATCTCACAAGTACTATAAATAAGGACGGCAAGTCCTATGTTCAATTAAATTTTGTGGTAAATGTTGCCTGAAAATAATAAAAATAAAATAAGGGTCTAATCTATTGATAATAAAATTAGAGTAAATTGCACATGCCATACATGAGTAGGCCACTCCGAATAGAATACGACAATGCGTATCATTATGTGATGAATCGCGGGCGAGACCGCCAAATGATCTTTCATGGAGATAAGTATTACAAAGCATTTCTTAAAACTTTGGCCCAAGCCCATGAACGATTTACTCTTCAAGTCCATGCGTATTGTTTAATGGGAAACCATTACCATCTATTGGTAAAGACCCCCCATGTATTTTTTTAAGACTAAGCTCTATAGTTTTTTAATAAAAAAATATCTGTTTGGAAATGCTATTTAAATGGCCTAAGCGATTCAATCTATGATATTAATGCTCTATGACAATCGACCACCTATTCAGCATCGGTTATGCCACCAAACCCATCGAAGTATTTATCGCCCAATTACGGCAATATGAAATAAATGCCATAGCGGATGTACGCTCTGTCCCCTATAGCAAAGCTTTTTATGATTACCATCGGGAAACTCTGGCTGCAACCCTGAGACAGGTGAGTATTCATTATGTCTACTTGGGTGAAGAGCTGGGACCCCGCTCCAAGGATAAGGCCCATTATAACGAGCATAATCAAGTGCAATTTGATCGTCTAATGCAATCGCCTTTATACCTGCAAGGTATAGCCCGATTACAAGAAGGTTTAAAGAAGGATATGCGAATTGCGCTGATGTGTGCCGAAAAGGATCCCGCAGATTGTCACCGTAGTCTATTGATTGCCTATCACCTGCGGCGTGAGCTGGGTATTACTGTGCAGCATATTGATCATATAGGTGCTCTGGAATCGCAAGAGGCTTTAGAGGCACGCTTGGTAGACAGGCAAGGTTCTGGTGGTGATTTATTTTCCAATATTGAAGAACAGACCGAGTTGGCCTGGCAAGCCCAATGCCGTTTAAAAGCTTACCGGCTCCCAAAGCCGTTGGAGTGAGGTACGAACCCCAAGCACAAGCCATAGGATTTACCTACCGCGCCATTTCAACGATAATAGCGGCCCCTAAAACCCACTTTGAAATGGAAAGAGACAGTCGTGAGCATCGAAAATAGTAATACCCACCTCGAAGCCTATATCCGCGATCAGAGTTTGGCGGAAAAAATGATTCCAACCGTAGGGCAGATGTATCGCAATCAGGGCGTGATCATCTCCGTATTCGGTCGCAAGTTGATGAATGCCTCCACTATTGAAATTATCAAGGCACACCGCTTTGGTAAAAGTATGGTGGGCAGGGAGGTCTCCTTACCGGAGACTACAGACATATTAGAGGCCATGCAGACTATGGGCTTGGGTGCAGCTCGTATTGATATCGGTAAGTTAGCCTATCAATTTGCTGAGCAAGATGCAGGCAGTTCATTGGATGACTTTCTTGGCACAGCGCTGCAGAGTATTAAGAACGGTAAAAAGACTTTGTTGGAAGGTCCTCAAGATGTGGTTCTCTATGGCTTTGGCCGTATTGGCCGTATTTTAGCCAGGATGTTGATTGAGCGTACAACCTCCAGCAATAAGTTGCGTTTGCGAGCAGTGGTGGTTCGCGGTGGCCGCGATGGTGATTTGGAGAAACGAGCCAGTTTGTTGCGCCGGGATTCCATACACGGTCCATTTAATGGCAGTATCACTGTGGACCATGACAATAGTGCCATTATTGCCAATGGTAATTATATCAAGGTGATATACGCCAATCAGCCTGAAGATATTGATTATACAGCCTATGGTATTCACGATGCTTTAATTGTGGATAATACCGGCGTGTTTAGGGATGAAGAGGCCTTAGCGCGTCATTTAGTTCCCAAAGGTGCGAAAAAAGTGCTTCTCACGGCGCCGGCGGGTGGTGCCATTAAAAATATTGTCTATGGTGTTAACCACGATATGATTGTCGAGGACGATACCATTGTCTGCGCCGCATCCTGTACCACCAATGCCATTACACCGGTATTAAAAGTTATCAATGATCGCTATGGCATTGAGAACGGTCATGTTGAGACGGTGCATTCTTATACCAATGACCAAAACTTAATTGATAACTACCACAAGGCCGATCGTCGCGGCCGTAGTGCACCTTTGAATATGGTATTAACTTCCACGGGTGCAGCTAAGGCGGTAGCCAAGGCTCTGCCCGAATTAAAAGGTAAACTGACGGGTAATGCTATTCGTGTTCCCACCCCCAATGTTTCTATGGCGGTGATTAATTTGAATTTGAGTCAAGAGACAACTCGTGATGAACTTAACGACCATGTCCGCTTGGTAGCGCTGGATTCTCCTCTTAGTGAACAAATCAGTTATACCGCGTCTACCGAAGTGGTTTCATCGGATTTTGTCGGCACTCCTGAGGCTAGTATCTTTGATTCCGTGGCTACTATTGTGCAGGATAACAGTTGTGTGCTCTATATTTGGTACGATAATGAATTTGGTTACAGTATGCAGGTTATGCGGGTTATGCGGCAAATGGTAGGCTTGCATATTCCCAGTTTCCCAGCTTAGTCGACACAGATCTCGGTGCAGATATTTTACGTAGGTTGGGGTGAGGTCACGAACCCCAATATATAAATATTGCAATGAGCTTCACAATAGCTAGTGTTGGGTTTCGCGATGTTCGACCCAACTTACACCTAAGCCACAACCAAATCGCGTAGATAAGGTA
>JANQMK010000187.1 GCA_028280085.1 Pseudomonadales bacterium | reverse complement strand
AGAAGGATTTTTTCCGAAGAACTTGAGTACTATGCTTACGACAATAACAGAATCGCGTTTGCTGTCAGCGATAATGTAATTTACGGTTGGTTTCATTATCCCAGTGGAATGCCATAGCTTATAGGCAAGTTAACAATCACACACAAAGATCTTAAATTAGCGCTCAGTTTCGACACGATATCAGGTGCGGTTAAGCGAGCTGGGCACCAAATTCGTTGTGTTCATTCCTATTAGGCCAAATCAATATTATTTTGTCGCTACGCCGTTCGCCTTTAACCTCAGCTGATTCCGCCCTATTTAACAGGCTAGAGTCTTTAGCAAGAATGTGAACTCAATGACGCTAATAGTGTGACCTAGACACAATTTTATAAAAACCGACCTTCGATTTGCATATAAATTTTTCTACATATTCGTTAAGCTAGGCGGTCATAAAAATATAATAAAAATACACCTAGTCTTACATCCCGTCATTATTTGTCTATTCAATTTGGAGTTATCATGCCAAAAGTACCTACTACTAAGCTTGCAACCAATAAGTACGCAACTGAGCAAGATATAAAAAGCGCTGGCCCACACGCCTCTCGCCGCCAAGTATTACGCTATTCACTAACGACTATCGCGGGTTTGATCAGTTCTCAGATGATCGGCTGTGTCAACCCTAACCAGGGCGGAGGTAATAACGGTGGTGGCAATACAGGTGGGGGAACAACCGTCGGCACCGGCGGTGTAGCCAATCCGCCGGAACCATTACTCGCCCCTGATGAAAATGGCATTATGTTAATGCCAGGCTTCTCCTCACGTATCATTGCACGCTCTGGCCAAATAGTTGAGAACTCAAATTATGCTTGGCATGCTGCACCAGATGGCGGGGCTACCTTTGCTACCAGCGATGGCGGCTGGATCTATGTCTCTAATAGTGAGGTAAGCAATGGGGGCGGAGGTGTTGGCGCTATCCGTTTTGATGCTGATGGCAATATTGTCGATGCCTACAGTATTCTTGATAATACCTCCCGAAACTGTGCTGGTGGAGTCACCCCATGGGATACCTGGCTCTCTTGTGAAGAAGTGAGTAACGGACTGGTTTACGAGTGCGATCCCCTCGGCGATGCCCCCCCTATTGCTCGCCCAGCACTCGGTCGCTTTAATCACGAAGCCGCCGCTGTTGATGATGTTCACCAGCATGTGTTTTTGACAGAAGACCGCTCAGACGGTTTGCTTTATCGCTTTTCACCCGATGTTTATCCCGATCTATCTGCCGGCACTCTTGAAGCCGCCCAGTTAATTGATATCGGTGGTTCAGAATATAATGTGGTCTGGCATGAGGTACCAAACCCGAGCGGTTCCGGCACACCGACGCGAGACCAGGTCTCGAGCGCCACCACTTTTAATGGCGGGGAAGGTATTATCTATGACGATGGGACCATTTTCTTTGTCACCAAAGGCGATAATCGAGTCTGGGCCTATGATACTAATTTAGAAACAATGTCAGTCATCTATCATGCCGGTTCGTCTTCCAACCCAATATTAACGGGAGTAGATAATATTACGACAACACCGGTAGGCCATGTCTTGGTTGCGGAAGACGGCGGTAATATGCAGGTTGTGGGCATTACTGATGCTGGCTTGATTTATCCCTTCCTGCAAGTCGTTGGACATTCTTCATCAGAAATTACGGGCATATCGTATAACCCCAACGCTAGGCGTTTCTATTTTAGCAGCCAACGAGGTAGCGCAGGCAGGAGCTCCGCAGGTATCACTTACGAAATTACCGTACCTGAGTAACGTCCCTAATACAGCCTTTGCGAGTACAACAGCAAAGGCAACGCAATTAGACAGTAATCGAAATTGTAAATTTGAGGAGGAAATTTCAAGGGGAAAGAACAAACTTACTTTAAAGCCAACGGCGGACACTCGATAGATAGACCTCATACTCACTACCAAATAAAGCCAGCAATGATCTTTCTTCCGGCTCAATTTGATAGCGGTTCATATATGCAACGAATACAACAACCATAAGTAAGGCGTACACGTTGGACAGATAAATGCCCCAACCAATCAATCCCAACGCAAAACCAACATACATTGGATTGCGTGTATATTGGTAGATTCCTCTCGTGACCAATGAAGTTGCCGATTCAGGCATCATTGGATTGACAGTGGTATGAGCCTTCATAAAGGACCCCACCCCAGCTAATACGTAGAACAGGCCGATAGCAAAGCAGCTTGGCGATAGCCATCCTGATAATGACGAAAGCATGTTACTCGACGCAGTAAATGTTGAAACTATCCACATCAGAACACTGACAATAATAACGATCAATACTGGAGGAACTTTAAGTTCTAACCTCACCATTGCTGTTAATCGTCTCCCTTTATTTTTGCCTCACCTATCCAATAAGGCGCATTATGACAGTGTGTGGATGCCTTAACCTCAAAACAAGCATATATTCAATTAACTGTTACTTCACACTGCAGCCATTAAATCAGCACAAAAATCACTGGCTAATTGTTATGCTTAGCCCGATTACACTCAATTCCATTGCTATTGGATACTTTGTATTAGATACGCTTCAAAACATTTACCTTACAGTTATCTGAACATAAAGCTGTACTTGGCATTTGGTCTCACCGCAATCTCTTACGCCCTCAATGAAAAAGCTACCGCAGCTCACTAGCGGTGCCCCTCAATAGTGCAAAGAATTTTTCATTCCACAAAACGAGTATATGTATTTACACTTCGTGTTGTTCAACAACCATCTTTGTCTAAGCCGCACTGTCAAATAACTAAATTAACTAATCTTAGTAGCATTTCTATCAGCATATTTACACAACCACTAGCGAAAATAGGCTTAAACCGTAAGAGAGTCTTCTATGGTAGGATGGTACACTCTTGGAATATTGTATTGAAGCCACCTTAGACAACGAGGAAGCAAAATGTCGACATTCACCCTATATAATCTTGAATCCGCACCGACAGAAAGCAAACCTTTATTGGAAAAATCTAAGCAATCAATGGGCATGATTCCAAACCTGTACGGCATCATGGCTGCAGCACCTGCACTGCTAGAAGCGTATCAAGAGCTTGATCGCCTGTTTATGAAAACATCATTCACTGTGGAAGAGAAGACAGTGATTTGGCAAACCATTAATGTTGAAAACGAGTGTCATTACTGCGTCCCAGCACACACCGCCATCGCCCATATGATGAAGGTAGATGCAAAGATCATAGAGGCGCTTAACAATCAAACGCCTTTACCTAACGATAGATTAGAGACGTTAAGGAACACCACGTTAGCACTTATACGCGGCAAAGGACGGTTATCCCAGCAAGAACATAGCACATTTTCAAACGCCGGCTTTACGAGTCAGCAATTACTTGAAATTGTATTAGGCCTATCGCAAAAAATATTAAGTAACTATACCAATCACTTGGCAAATACGGAGATTGACGAACCATTTCAGAAGTATGTCTGGAACCCCTCGTAATATGACGGTAAAGCTGCGAAAACAAAGCTGCACTGTGTTGATGTTCTTTAATGTAATAAAGTTAGAATAATAGTAGTAATATGCTTTTTACGATTATTAGGAAAAGTATTGAGTTTCACTCAACAGTAACCGGTTACATGACCACGTTACCACGACGTTAGCGGTTAATCAGAACTATTAGCAACATATAAAAACATACAAACGTATAACGGTTAAATTAAGCCCCCTAAGCTACTGGGTGAAACATATGTTTAAATGTAAAGCTGTCAACCAAGATTTTTTTAACACGGCATCAGTGAAAGTTATCAATAGAGTTGATCTACAAGCATCACCCGAAACATTATTCACTCTTTTTAAAGATGGTGATGCCTGGACGGAATGGTTTAACGGTATGCATAAAGTGACGTGGACGAGCTCCGAACCATTTCGAGAAGGAACAACTCGTACAATTCACTTGGGTCTACTAATTACCAATGAATACTTTTTTACATGGGAAGAAAACAAGCGCTTCGCTTTTTACCTAACCGAAACTAACTTACCTTTTGTCGAAGCGCTAGCAGAAGATTACTTACTCGAGAAAATAAACGATACCACGACGCGGTTTACCTATACCGCAGCTTATAACCCAGCGCTACCAATAAAATTGTTAGGCCCTATTGGGCGTGCATTGATAAATAGAACCTTTAAGAAAGCAACTCTCTCATTACAACGTTATGTCAATACGGGCGCTTATAGTTCACGGTTAAGTTTGGTTGGCCAGTAGTTAAACCCTGGCAAGTAATGGCACTTTTTACAAAAAGTGATAAACGAAAAAATAGCTGTACCACAAGCATCCCAAAGCTATTTGCCACGAACACAAAGGCAATTAAAAAGTCGAGTAAACAGCTACGGGGCTTGTCTACGAGCTATGGCAACAAGGTATCGCCCATCAAATAACGATCCATTTCTCGTGCAGCTTCACGACCTTCATTAATCGCCCATACAACAAGAGACTGACCTCGACGGCAGTCACCAGCAGCAAAGACACCTTCGATGTTGGTATTAAACTCACCATATTCTGCTTTATAGTTAGACCGTTCATCGGTATCGACACCACATGCTTCATTGGCATATTGTTCTGGACCTAAAAAACCCATAGAAAGTAGGATAAGGTCAGCTTTCCAGGTTTTTTCTGTGCCCTCAACTTCTTTCATTGACCAACGTCCGTCGACATTAGTCCATTCGACATTGATAGTAGTAATGCCGGTTACATTGCCGTTGTCGTCGCCAATAAACCCTTTACTCATCACACAATAAGTCCGAGGGTCACTACCATATTGATGCTCGGCTTCTTCATGACCGTAATCAACCCGAAATATCTTAGGCCATAATGGCCACGGGTTATCATCTGGGCGCTCTGGTCCCGGTTGTGGCAAAAGCTCAAAGTTAACGACGCTCTTGGCTCCATGGCGAATGGATGTGCCAATACAGTCTGTACCCGTATCCCCTCCGCCAATAACAATCACATCTTTATCTTTAGCCGAGATATAATTGCCATCTGCTAAATTTGAGTCAAGCAAACTCTTAGTATTAGCACGCAAGAACTCCATAGCAAAATAAATGCCCTTTAGGCTGCGATTATCGATGGGAAGATCGCGGGCATTGGTGGCACCGGTAGATAGTAAAACAGCATCGCTCTCTTCTCTAACTTTACTCATGGGATAAGCATTAGGTCCCTGCCCTCCGACATCGGCATTAGTGATAAACTCAATGCCCTCTTCGCGTAATAAATCAACCCGGCGTTCAACAACATCTTTGCCCAGTTTCATATTAGGAATGCCATACAGCAACAGCCCGCCAACTCGATCAGCTCGTTCATAAACTGTCACCTTATGGCCAGCCTTATTTAACTGTGCGGCAGCGGCAAGCCCCGCGGGACCCGAGCCAATCACCGCCACTCGCTTACCAGTGCGGTTTCGCGGAACTTCAGGCTTAATCCACCCTTCTTCAAATCCTCTTTCTGCTACGGCAAATTCAATATTCTTAATCGTTACCGGCTTATCAACATGACCTAGCACACATGAGCCCTCACAGGGTGCAGGACATACACGCCCGGTAAACTCCGGAAAGTTATTGGTTTCATGCAATCGGCCCAGCGCCTCTTCCCAACGATCACCGTAAACTAAATCATTCCATTCAGGGCATTTGTTACCAACCGGACAGCCATCTTTCGACTGGCAAAATGGAATACCACAATCCATACAACGTGATGCTTGTACCTTAAGTACAGGTTCATTGACGGTAGTATAAAGTTCTCCGTAGTCTTTTAGACGAACCTCTATTTCACGATATTGCTGTGGCTCTCGCTTATATTCTTTAAATCCTGTCGGTTTACCCATAATCTTTTACTCTTCTCCACCTTACCCTGTTACCCGTCTTACAACATATCACCAGGTTAACACTTTGAGCGGTTGCTACTTTTTCAAACAAGCATACTTGCCACTGTATTCAGCTCTAAACCATACGTTCAGCTATACATCACAACTGTCTATGCAGCACTAGCCTGTTCTTTTGCTTTACGTTCCTCAAGTACCCGTTTGTAGTCAGTGGGCATAACTTTAACAAATGTTGTTATTGCTGAATCCCATTTTTCCAATACTCGCTTAGCGACAGGCGAGCCCGTATATTTGGCGTGTTTCTCTATCATATCTTTTAGTTCAGCAATATCCGCATCCGCCGTCACTTTTTCCAGTTCAACCATGCCCAAGTTGCACTTATCGCTAAAGTTGCCTACTTCGTCAAATATATAAGCGACGCCACCACTCATCCCGGCAGCAAAGTTACGTCCAGTCGGGCCCAATACTACGACACGACCACCAGTCATATATTCACAGCCATGATCGCCAATACCCTCTATGACGGCTTTCGCACCGGAATTACGCACACAAAAACGCTCAGCTGCTATACCACGTAGATAGGCTTCGCCGCCTGTTGCGCCATAAAGACAAACATTGCCAACGATAATATTCTGTTCAGCAGCAAACGTACTCACTTTCGGTGGGTAAACAACAATACGGCCACCACTTAAACCCTTACCAACATAGTCATTAGCATCGCCCTCAACTTCTAACGTGACGCCTTTCGACATAAAAGCACCAAGGCTCTGGCCGGCTGAGCCATTTAACTTCACATGAATAGTGTCATCCGGTAGCCCGTCAGCCCCCCATTTCTTCGCAATTTGATGAGATAGCATAGTGCCAACCACCCGATTGATGTTAACAATCGGCAACTCCATAGACACTTTCTCACCCTTCTCCAGTGCTGGTTTCGCCTTATCAATAATGGTGTTATCCAAAGCCAGCTCTAAAGCATGATCTTGCGCTTCGTAACAATAGGTACCTGTCTCTTTACGTGGTTTCGTCGCCGGTGTTAGGATTGCTGATAGATCAATACCATCTGCCTTCCAATGCTTAATAGCGTCGTCCATCTCCAACATATCACTACGGCCGACCATTTCATCTAATGTACGAAAGCCAAATTGCGCCATGTATTCCCGTACTTCTTCCGCCAAAAAGAAAAAGTAGTTAACGACGTTTTCCGGCTTACCACGAAACTTCTCTCTCAGTTGAGCATCTTGCGTCGCTATCCCTACGGGGCAGGTATTAAGATGGCACTTACGCATCATAAGGCACCCTAGGGTAACCAATGGCGCGGTGGCAAAACCAAATTCTTCAGCACCTAGCATAGTTGCAATCACAACATCCCTGCCCGTCTTTAATTGGCCATCTGTTTGCAACACCACGCGCGAACGCAGATCATTTAGTACTAGGGTCTGATGAGTTTCAGAAATACCTAATTCCCATGGCAAACCTGCATGTTTAATTGACGTTAATGGCGATGCGCCCGTCCCACCATCGTGACCAGCAATTACAATATGGTCAGCTTTCGCTTTAGTCACACCCGCGGCAATCGTACCTACTCCCATTTCGGACACCAGCTTAACGCTGATACGAGCATCGCGATTGGCATTTTTCAGATCGTGGATAAGCTGCGCCATATCTTCAATAGAATAAATATCATGATGCGGCGGCGGACTAATAAGCCCAACGCCTGGGGTAGAATGACGTAGCTTGGCAATATAGTCATCCACTTTACCACCTGGCAATTCACCGCCTTCGCCCGGTTTAGCGCCTTGCGCAATTTTAATCTGAATCTCATCAGCATTTGCCAAATAGTGCGCAGTTACACCAAAGCGACCCGATGCGACCTGCTTGATAGCAGAGCGCATTGAATCCCCATTTGCTAATGGTTTAAAGCGTTCGGCATCTTCACCGCCTTCACCAGTATTTGATTTACCGCCAATACGATTCATCGCCAAGGCTAATGAAGTATGAGCCTCCGGTGAAATAGAGCCGAAACTCATGGCACCCGTACAAAAACGACGAACAATTTCTTTGGCCGGTTCAACTTCACTAATATCTATTGGTGTACCGGTCTTGAACTTCATCAGTCCACGCAAAGTACATCCCCGCGTTGCCTCTTCATCGGAAGCACGGGAAAACTCTTTATACGCTTCAGCACTATTAGTGCGAGATGCCAGTTGCAAAGCCGCAATGGTGTTTGGGTTCCACATGTGTTTCTCACCACCCTTGCGCCAATGCATGTCGCCCGGATTAGGTAACACCTCAATCTTATCTGTAGATCGGTGAGGATAACCAATTTCATGTCGACGTAACTGCTCTTCAGCCAATACGTCAAAGCCAACCCCCTCAACACGGCTGGGTGTTCCCTTAAAGCAACGGTTAATCACCGGCCCAGCCAAACCAACCGCTTCAAATATTTGTGCGCCTTTATAAGATTGGAGCGTCGAAATACCCATCTTCGCCATAACCTTTAGCATGCCTTTGGCAACACCTTTACGATAGGCAGTGACAATTTTGTCATCATGGTCATACTTTTCTCCTGCGAGCAGACCGTCCCGCTGGGCTTGCCACAAAGACTCAAAAGCAAGATAAGGGTTAATAGCATCGACGCCATAACCAATAAGCATACAATGGTGATGTACCTCACGCGCTTCACCACTTTCTACGACAATGCCAATTTTGGTCCGCTCAGCTCTGGCAACCAGATGATGATGCACCGCGCCCGCTGCCAGTAGTGCGCTTACCGGCACCCGTTCTGAACCCATGGCTCGGTCAGATAAAATCACTAGGCTATAGCCATCTGCAATTGCCTGACTAGCGTCTTCGCAGATGCGATTCAGTGTTTGTTGTAGGCCAGCTTCGCCACCTGTTTTGGGATAGGTAATGTCAATAACTTTGGAAGTCCATCCCTTGTAGTTAATATGGCGAAGCGCTGCCATCTCTTCATTACTCAAAATAGGGTGAGGAATGCGAAGCCGGTGGGCATGTAACTCGGTTGTTTCTATTAAGTTGCCTTCGGGTCCAATATAGCATTCAAGCGACATCACGACTTCTTCACGAATAGAGTCAATCGCTGGGTTAGTCACTTGCGCAAATAGCTGCTTAAAATAGTCATAAACCAGGCGGGGTTTGTCCGACAAGCATGCCAGAGCACTGTCATTTCCCATGGAACCAACCGGATCGCGTAGTTCAGTCACTAAAGGTAACAACATAAACTGTAATGTTTCAGTCGTATAACCAAATGACTTCATTCGATCGAGTAAGGTATCAGGATCAAATCCATGGGGTTCTTCATCTGTGTGTAAATCGGCAAAGTCGACCTTTTGGCTCCTAATCCATTTGCCATAGGGGCGTTGCTGTGAAAAGGTCTCTTTTAACTCTGTATCGTCAATTAAACGACCCTGTTCAAAATCAAGCAAAAACATCATGCCAGGCTGCAAGCGTCCCTTAGCTTTCACATTCTCGGGCTCAACCTCAACAACACCGACTTCTGAAGCCATTATGACCTTATCATCATGAGTAATATAGTAGCGGCTGGGCCGCAAACCATTACGGTCCAGTACCGCGCCGATATACTTGCCATCTGTAAAAGCAATTGATGCCGGCCCGTCCCAAGGTTCCATAATGGTTGAATTGAATTCGTAGAAGTCCTTTTTGGACTGGCTCATTTCATTATCATTCTGCCAAGCCTCCGGAATCATCAACATAATCGCTTCTTGTAAAGTACGACCGTTCATGAGCATAAACTCTAGTACATTATCGAAACTACCAGAGTCTGAGCAGTCCGGTTCTACAATCGGAAACAGCTTTTCAATATCATCACCAAACAATTCGCTCTTGACCACGCCTTCACGAGCATGCATCCAATTAATATTGCCCTTGCGCGTATTAATCTCACCATTATGGCTCATAAATCGATTGGGCTGCGCACGGTCCCAGGATGGGAAAGTATTGGTGCTAAACCGCGAATGGACCATCGCAAGATGAGCGGCATAGTCTGTGTCTCTTAAATCAGCGTAAAAAGGCATGAGTTGATCAGGAGTCAGCATGCCCTTGTAAACAATAATCTTCGTCGACAAGGTGCATATGTAAAACATTTCACGCTGGTTAAGTTCGGCGTGATTACGTAAACCGCGTGTACTGAGTTTACGGATAATATAGAGTTGACGTTCAAATGCGTCACCTTCAAGACCATCGCCCGCGCCAATAAACAGCTGTTCAATATGGGGCATAGCCGCTAATGCGGTTGGTCCTACATCAGCCCCTATAGGATCAACTGGCATGGTTCGCCAACCAATTAAGAGTTGGCCTTGGCCTTCAACAATGTTTTTGATCACCTCTTTACATATTGCACGTTCCGCTTCGTCGGTTGGTAAAAAAACGTTGCCTGCAGCAAATTTGCCTTTTGCTGGCAGTTCCGTACCGAATTCTTGCTTCGCTACCTTATTTAGAAACTCATACGGTAAGGTTGTCAGCATGCCGCAGCCGTCGCCGGTATTGGCCTCACAGCCACACCCCCCACGATGATCCATTCGGCGTAGCGCATGATCTGCATCTATCACCAATTGATGGCTAGGCCTACCTTTCATGTCGGCCACAAAGCCAACACCACAACTGTCTTTTTCATTGACAGGATCATACAAGCCTTGTTTTTTAGGTAGACTCGCTTTGGCTCTAACAGTTACTCCAGCTGTCATAAGGTGTTCTCCGCCTGGCGACCGTTCATCAACGCCAGTTTTTTCAGGTAGTACAATATGTTACATCAATTTATTGATCTTGTTCACCGAGCATTATACCCAGCACAATCCGATTGTTTTTCATACTTTTGAATGCAGAAAAAAAAGGCCCTGTATATTACCTGCAAGTCGGCGCTAGGGGTATATCTCAACAAAGTTTATTTTAAATTTTGATCACATAACAAGCTAAATTAAACAGATAAGCCGCCCACAAGTGGGTTTTGTTGAGGTTCATACAACCGTCGAGCCAATAACCTAGGGTACTTGCTACTTGTCGCCAACTACCTAGCAAAAGCAATTTTGATCATATATAAAACAATGACAGCTTGCTTTAACCACCTAGAAAAAACGGTTTAAACCACTATTGGTAGTTAGGCCTTCACTGTTACTTTGACAAAATAAGTTTTGCCGATGCCGCAGTGTGTATGAGTGGTACCTATTAATTAATAAGAAACAGACACCAAGTAAGAAACAGGTACTGAATAAGATATCGCTACGACATTAGGTAAAAGTCAATAAGATGAACTTACAAGATAATATTCAGATTAAAATCATCTAGTTTTACATACAATAAATACGGTACTACTAATCAATGGATTTGTAGTATCGTATTTATTTAAACAGCAATTTATTATTACTTTTCGAGAATAGCAACTAGGCCTTGTCCGCCCGCTGCACATACCGATATCAAGCCTCTACCGCTACCTTTCTCATTAAGCATTTTCGCCAGTGTAGCGATGATGCGGCCACCTGTTGCCGCGAAAGGATGGCCAGCCGCGAGACTGCTGCCCTTCACGTTTAGCTTAGACCTATCAATTTGTCCGAGCTTACCGTCTAAGCCAAGTACTTCCTTACAATAGTCTTCGTCATCCCAAGCCTTTAATGTTGCTAACACCTGTGCAGCAAAGGCTTCATGAATTTCATAGTAGTCAAAATCTTGCAGTTTCAATCCCGCGCGACTAAGCAACTTAGGTACGGCATAAACTGGCGCCATTAACAAGCCCTCAGCTGGCCTACCTTTACGTTGGTGAACAAAATCAACCGCTGCAGCTTGTGACAATCCAAAATAGGCAAGAACTGGTAGATTGTTTGCTTTAGCCCATTCTTCACTGGCTAACAGTACCGATGACGCACCATCGGTCAGTGTTGAACTATTAGCGGCTGTCATAGTGCCATCTCGTTTGTCAAAGCAGGGCTTCAACGTCGACATCTTTTCAACATTTGAATCAGCCCTTAAGACAAGATCCTTACTCACACCATTAAAAGGCGTGATTAAATCATCAAAAAAACCTTCGTCATATGCTGCCGCTAGGTTAACATGACTTTGCACTGCCAAAATGTCTTGCTCTTCACGGCCAATATTCCACTCTTTCGCGGTTACCTGACAGTGGTCGCCCATGGACATCCCAGTACGAGGTTCACCATTAACTGGGATCTCTGGCACAATCAACTTTGGTCTTATCTTAGCAATCGCTTTCAAACGATCACCAGTGGTTTTTGCCCTATTGGCTTCTAATAAAATCTTTCTCAAGCCCTCGTTAACGCCAATTGGTGCATCACTCGTGGTATCAACACCTGCGGCAATGCCCACATCAATCTGTCCAAGCGCAATCTTATTCGCCACCAAAACCGCAGCCTCTAAACCAGTGGCACAGGCTTGTTGAATATCATAACAGGGAGTCTCTGGTGCCAGATCTGAACTCAACACCGCTTCGCGAGTGAGGTTAAAGTCGCGTGAATGCTTCATAACAGCACCACCAACGACTTCACCCAGTAACTGGTTTTGGAGTTTAAATCGATGCACCAGACCATTGATCGCCGCAGCTAACATCTCATGATTGCTGCATGTAGCGTATTTTGTATTTGATCGTACAAAAGGAATGCGATTGCCGCCAATGATGGCAACGCGTCTAACGGTTTGGTTCATAGTAGCCTCATGCTATTTTGGAAAGAAAAAGTCAATGAATTTAGCATCATGTAGTGATAAAAAACAACTGTTTATATGTTCACCTAGCAGGCAGTGCGCTTCATTGGCAGAAGTGACAACTCACGGTTTGGATCAGGTCAATTAATTCCCTTACTGCTATTGCTGTAATAAGCCACTTAACGATCGATACCAATGTTTTAGATGCAAATTCCCCTATTAACGCGCTAAAATCTACTGCCTGTCGTTTGTCATTGTAACGCAAATATCAATAATGCTTACTAATTATTTGTTAAAATCTATCAACTTTTTGGTAGTTAATTGATAGTCAGTCAAATGGTTAATTGACAGTCTAAGCGAATACTAACACGAAGTAACATTGCCAAGCCTTATACATCTATTGCTAATTTATGGCGGCTGTATGCTTAATAACATAGGAACTCCAATATGAGCGATTTATACCAAACTATAGCCAAGTCAAATGTAGGTCGGACTATATTAAAGTCAGTCAACCTACCCCTGCCCGTCCCCCTTGAACGTTATCAACACGGGCAAACGTCATTCATAACCGGTAATGTACTTTTGGGCACCACCGAAGATAGCCGCATCAAGCAAGCTATTGAAAGCACACTCAGTGAAAGTGACGCGATGGTTTACACTTCGGCTGTGACTGCAGGTGACGAAGTTAAGTTTAAGAGCCTTGTATTCGATGCAACTACTATCAATAGTAGTGATGAGCTTATTAAACTGTATGAATTCTTTAAACCAGTGATCAAACGCACTGCACCCAACGGCAGAATAGTTGTCATCGGCACCCCGCCTGAAGGGGCTGATACACCGCAGCAAGCAGTTGCACAGCGCGCACTAGAAGGTTTTGTACGTTCTATAGGTAAGGAGGTTAAGAAAAGTTGTAGTGCCCAGTTGATCTATATCAGCAAAGGGGCTGAAAACCAGCTAACTTCTCCGCTACGTTTTGTACTGTCACCAAAATCAGCCTATGTTTCTGCACAGATCATTCGCGTTAACAAAGGCTCTGCGTTGCCAAAAGAGTTCGACTGGAATAAACCATTAAAAGACAAAGTTGCGCTGGTAACTGGTGCCGCGCGCGGTATTGGTGAGTCCATCGCGGAAGTGTTAGCACGGGATGGCGCCAAGGTAATATGCCTAGACATTCCGCAAGCCGCGCAACCACTAGAAACCGTTGCCCGTCGTATTGGTGGAGAAGCGTTGCAACTCGATATCACCGCAGAAAATGCACCGGCTGAAATAGCCGCTAAGTTAAAGGACATGGGTGGTGCTGACATTATCGTGCATAACGCCGGTGTTACTCGCGATAAAACCCTGGGTAATATGCCAGAGCATTTTTGGAAAATGGTAATGGACATTAACCTTACCTCTGAAGAGCGCATCAACGACAAACTCATGGAAGAAAAGCTTATTAATAAAAATGGCCGTATTGTCTGCGTATCATCTATGAGCGGCATTGCAGGTAACTTTGGTCAAACTAACTATGGCGCTTCTAAGGCTGGGGTTATCGGCTTAGTTCAAACTTACGCGCCAATACTGGGGAAAGAAAAAATCACTATCAATGCTGTTGCTCCTGGTTTCATCGAAACGAAAATGACAGATGCCATGCCCTTTACTATTCGAGAAGCTGGCCGCAGAATGAACTCAATGTCTCAAGGCGGACGCCCACAAGACGTTGCAGAGACTATTGCCTTTTTCTCTAGCCCCGCCTCGTCCGGTATAACCGGTAATGTAGTAAGGGTTTGCGGACAAAGCCTAATTGGCGCATAATTA